>NZ_JBEPOH010000002.1:600000-825893 GCF_040546685.1 Variovorax sp. OAS795 | reverse complement strand
TCGGGCCGCTGGTGAACGCCCGCCAGCAGCAGCATGTGCTCGGCCACCTGGACGCCGCCCAGCGTGCCGGCGCCGAACTGCTGACCGCCGACCCGCGCATCGATGCCGCGGGCTTCTATGTGCGCCCCAGCGTGGTCGCGGTGGCGGACCAGGGCGCCGCCATCGTGCGCGAAGAGCTGTTCGGCCCGGTCATCACGGTCACGCCTTTCGACAGCGTGGAGGAGGCCGTGCACATGGCCAACGACACCGACTACGGCCTCTCGGCCTGCCTGTGGACGCGCGACCTCGCGACGATGCATTCGGTCGTGCCGCGCATCCGCTCGGGCAAGGTGGCCGTCAACACCGAACCGATGCCCTGGCCGGGCCTGCCGGAAGGCGGCCGGGGCGCGTCGGGCTACGGCCGCGACCTGGGCGAGGAATCGTTCGATTCGTTCCTGGAGACCAAGTCCGTGCTGGTCCGCTACGCCTGACCCCTCATTTCCTACTGCGAACCATCATGACTCTTTCACAGCCCGGCGCATCCGATGCGCTGCACGGCAAGGTCGCCGTCGTCACCGGCGGCAGCAGCGGCATCGGTGCCGCCACCGTCCGGTTGCTCGCCGCATCGGGTGCGGCCGTCGTCATCGGCTTCAACCAGGGCGAACAGCGCGCCGAGCTGCTGCGCGCCGAGCTTCCCGGCGAAGGGCACTGGACCCTGCACATGCCGCTGGCCGACAGTGGCGCGCATGCCGCGCTCGCGGAAACGCTGCAGGCCGCCTACGGCCGCATCGACGTCCTCGTGAACTCGGCCGGCTTCACCCAGCGCATCCCGCACGCCCGGCTCGAGGCCCTGACGCCCGAGCTCTTCAACGAGATCCTGCTGGCCAATGCGGGCGGTCCGTTCTCGATCATCCGCGCGCTGATGCCGCTCTTGCGCGCCTCGGGTGCCGCCACCGTGGTGAACGTGTCGTCGGTCTCGGCCTTCACCGGCCTGGGCAGCAACATCGCCTATTGCGCGGCCAAGTCGGCGCTCGACACGATGACGGTGTCGCTGGCGCGCGCCTTCGGGCCGGCCGTGCGCTTTCTCGGCGTGTCGCCGGCCTCGGTCGACACCGGCTTCGTCCAGGGGCGCAACCGCGAGGAGCTGGAGATGAAGGCGGCGGCCACGCCGCTCGGGCGCATCGTCACGCCGGAGGACGTCGCGCTTTCGGTGCTGGCCTGCGTGACGCACTTGCGCACCGCCACGGGCACGCGCATCGTGATCGACGGAGGGCACAGCCTGTGAACCCGATGCTGAATGCCACCCACGACCCTGCCCTGCGCAGCTGGGTCGCGTCGGCCAATGCGGCCGATGCCGAGTTCCCGATCCAGAACCTTCCCTTCGCCGTGTTCCGGCCGTCGGACGGCAACGGGCCGCCGCGCTGCGGCGTGGGCATCGGCGATCGCATCCTCGACATCGGGGCCTGTGCGCAGCAGCTGGACGGACTCGCCCGGACGGCCGCGCTCGCCTGCCGTGCCGCGGCGCTCAACGACCTCATGGCGCTGGGCGCACCGGCCGCTTCGGCCTTGCGCGCAGGCCTGTCGCAACTGCTGGCCGAGCGCACCGGCTCCGGGCCCGATCGCGACGCAGCAAGCCACGCGCTGTCGGGCCTGGACGAGGTGCAACTGCTGATGCCGGTGAAGGTCGGCGGCTTCACCGATTTCTTCGCATCGATCCACCATGCGACGAATGCCGGCCGCCTGTTCCGCCCGGACATGCCGCTGCTGCCCAACTACAAGCATGTGCCCATTGCCTACAACGGCCGCGCCAACAGCGTGCGTGTCAGCGGCGCGCCGGTGCAGCGCCCTTTCGGCCAGCTCAAGGGGCCGGACGATGCGCAGCCGCGCTACGCACCGGCGCAAAGGCTGGACCACGAGGTCGAGCTCGGCGTGTATGTCGGCGCGGGGTCCGTGCAGGGGCATCCCATTTCCGTTGGCGACGCATGGCAGCACGTGTTCGGCTTCTCGCTGCTCAACGACTGGTCGGCGCGCGACATCCAGGGCTGGGAATACCAGCCCCTGGGGCCGTTCCTCGCGAAGAGCTTCGCGACGACGGTGTCGCCCTGGGTCGTCACGGCCGAGGCGCTGGCGCCCTTTCGCACGCCGGCCGCGGCCCGGCAGGCGGGCGATCCGGTGCCTCTTCCCTACCTGTGGGACGACGCCGACCAGCGCCACGGCGGCCTTCGCATCGTGCTCGACGCCCACCTTCGCAGCGAAGGGATGGCCGCTGGCGGCCTGCCGCCAATGCGGCTGTCGCGCTCCGGCACCGGCCTTCTCTACTGGACGGTCGCCCAGATGCTGGCGCACCACACGAGCAACGGCAGCGCGCTCGACACCGGCGACCTGCTGGGCTCCGGCACCGTCTCGGGCGAAGGCGCCGATGCGCTCGGCAGCCTGCTCGAGATCACCTCGGGCGGCAGCCGGCCGCTCGCGCTGCCCGGCGGCGAGCAGCGCACCTTCCTGGCCGATGGCGACGAAGTGATCCTCACCGGCCGCTGCGAATCGCCGGGCCACGTGGGCATCGGCTTCGGGCAGTGCAGCGGCATCGTGCGCGCCGCGCGGAATTGACCACAGGAAAACAAGGCATGATCGTCGAACAGAGAACCTACACGACCCATCCCGGCAAATGGCGCGACTACCTCGCGCTCTACGAAGCCGAGGGACTGGAGATCCAGAAGCGCATCCTCGGCCGCATGGTGGGCTACTACCGGTCCGAGACCGGCACGCTGAGCCAGATCGTCCACCTGTGGGCCTACGAGGACATGAACGAGCGCACGCAGCGGCGCCACGCGCTGATGTCGGACCCGGGCTTCAAGGCCTATGCCGCGAAGATGCTGCCGCTGCTGCAGAACCAGGAGTCGCGCATCCTCGTGCCGGCGGATTTCTTCACGCCGCAATGGCAACAGTGACCCGCACCATGCAGGAAGACACCTCCATGGCCCGACACGACCCTGCCGCGATCGCCTACCAGAGCGGCTTCGGGAACCAGTTCGCCAGCGAGGCCCGCGCGGGCGCGCTGCCGGTGGGTCGCAACTCGCCGCAGCAGGCGCCCCTGGGGCTGTACGCGGAGCTGCTGTCGGGCGCCGCCTTCACGGCCCCGCGCGAGCACAACCGGCGCACCTGGATGTACCGCATGCAGCCCAGCGCGATGCACGGCGCCTTCGCACGCATCGACGACGGCCGCTGGCGCAGTGGCCCGTTCAACGAGGCCGAGACGCCGGCGAACCGCCTGCGCTGGGATCCGTGGCCGATGCCCGCCGAACCCGCCGATTTCGTCGACGGCATGGTCACCATCGCGGGCAACGGCGATGCGCATGCGCAGACCGGCTGCGCGGTGCATGTCTACCTCGCCAACCGCTCGATGGAAAAGCGCTACTTCATGGACTCGGACGGCGAGCTGCTGATCGTTCCGCAGGCGGGCGCGCTGCTGCTGCACACCGAACTCGGAAAGCTGCAGGTGCAGCCGGGCGAGATTGCGCTCGTGCCCCGCGGCATGCGGTTCAGGGTCGAGTTGCCCGAGGGCGATGCGCGCGGCTACGTCTGCGAGAACTACGGCGCGCCGTTCCGGCTGCCGGAGCTCGGCCCGATCGGCTCGAACGGCCTGGCCAACGCGCGCGACTTCCTTGCGCCGGTGGCGGCCTTCGAGGCCGACACCGGTCCGGTGCGCATCGTCAACAAGTTTCTCGGCCATCTCTGGGAAGGCGGCCAGCCGCACTCGCCGCTCGATGTCGTGGCCTGGCACGGCAACCTCACGCCCTGCAAGTACGACCTGGCGCGGTTCATGGCGATCGGCACCATCAGCTTCGACCACCCGGACCCGTCGATCTTCACCGTGCTCACCTCGGGCACCGACACACCGGGCGTGGCCAATTGCGACTTCGTGATCTTCCCGCCGCGCTGGCTCGTGGCCGAGGACACCTTTCGTCCGCCCTGGTTCCATCGCAACGTCATGAGCGAGCTCATGGGGCTGGTCCGCGGCGTTTACGACGCCAAGGCCGAGGGTTTCGTCCCTGGCGGCATGAGCCTGCACAACTGCATGCTGCCGCACGGTCCCGATGCCGCGACCTTCGAGAAGGCCAGCGCCGCGGAGCTCGCCCCGCACCGGATCCGGGACACGCTGGCCTTCATGTTCGAAAGCCGGCATGTCTTCAGGCCCACCGCCCAGGCCCTCGCCGCGGGCAACCTGCAGGCCGGCTACGACGCGGTCTGGCAGGGTTTCACGCCGGGCCACCGGTAAGTCAGCGATAAAAGGAGACAGACATGGTTCAGATCAGCAGACGCAGCTTCATGGCCGGCGCGGCCGGCAGCTTGCTGGTGCCCGCGGCGCTGGCGCAACAGGACAGGTACCCTTCGCGCCCGCTCCAGCTGACGCACGGCTTCGGTGCGGGCGGCAATGCCGACGTGGTGTCGCGGCTCTTCGCGCAGAAAATGCAGGACGTGCTCAGGCAGCCCGTGGTGGTCGACATCAAGAGCGGCGCGGGCGGCGCCATCGCGAGCGACTACGTCGCCAAGTCGAAGCCGGACGGCTACAACGTCGTCATGCTGACCGGTGCGCACACGGTGTCGGCCGCGATCCGCAAGTCGCTGCCCTTCGACGCGGTCAAGGATTTCTCGTTCATCTCCACCGTGACGAGCTTTCCTTTCGTCATCGCCGTGCGATCGGAGCATCCCGCCAGGAGCCTGCAGGACCTGCTTGCCCTCGCGGGCAAGAAGCCGGACGGAGTGACCTTCACCTCCGTCGGCGTCGGCTCCACGCAGCACATGGTCGGCGAGATGCTCGGGGTGGCGGCCGGCGTCAAGCTGCTGCACGTGCCCTACCGCGGCGGCGGCGCGCCGGTGCAGGCGGTGATCGCGGGCGACGTGGACGTGCTGGCCGACACGCTCACCGTCGCCTCGCCGCACATCAAGTCGGGACGGCTGCGCGCGCTGGCCATCACCAGCGCGCAACCCTGGCCCTCGATGCCCGAGATTGCGCCGGCCTCGGCCGTGCTCAAGGGCTTCGAGATCCGCTCCTGGCTCGGCCTCGCGGCCGCGGCCGGCACGCCGGCGGACATCGTCGAGCTGCTCGGCAAGGCCGCCAGGACGGCGGCGGAGGATCCGGGCCTCAAGGCCACCCTGTTCACGCTCGGCAGCGAGGCCGCGCCGTCGTCGCCGGCCCAGATGGGCGACATGGTCAGGCGGGAAATCGAGCGGTGGCGCGCCGTCGTCGCCAAGGCCGGGCTCCAGCCCCAGTGAGCCGCCCCCGGGCGCGCCCGTGGATTGACCCAGGGCGCACGGCGCGTTGACCGGGAGCGCCAGGCGCGCCCCGGCCGGGTGGAAACACCGATGATGCCGCGCCTGCGCATGCCTATCCTGCGGAAGCGCTTCGAGCGTCCCTCCACGGAACCCACGGCATGAACGCACACCACTTCAGCACGCTGATCGAACATCCCTCCGACCGGCAGGCCTGGTGGGGCCGCATCAACACCTCGTACTTCGGCGCGCTGCGCGTGCAGTGCCTGGACACCGGCTCCTTCGATGCGCGCATGGACGCCTACGAGCTCGGGCCGCTGGGCATGTTCATGATCGAGGCGCCCTCGCACCGCGTGGCGCGGCCCGACACGCGCCACGAAATCGCGCTGGACGAACACTACAAGCTGGTGCTGCAGCTCGAAGGCCATGGCCACATCTCGCAGCACGACCGCGAGTTTCATCTGCACCCCGGCGACTGGAGCCTGTACGACCCGCGCGTGCCCTACGCCATCACCAACCCCGAGCGTTCGCGCCTGCTGGCCATCACGATCCCGCGCCAGCAGTTCAAGGGCATGAAGATTCCCGACCTGCACACCTGCGAGGCGCACACGCCGGCCATGCAGGGGCTCTATGCGGTGCTGGGCTCGTTCCTCACCTCGCTGGCCGACCAGCTGCCGTCACTGCCCAATGCGGTCGGCCGCTCGGTCAGCGATACCGTGCTGGGCCTCCTGGCCTCCACGCTCGCCACGCACTCCGACGAGCAGTTCGGCGCGCATCCGGTGCCCGGCGTGCTGAAGGCCCGGGTCAAGCAGTTCGTGCATGCGCACCTCGCGGACCCGGCCCTGTCGCTCGACCTGATCGCGCAGCAGCTGCGCTGCTCCAAGCGCTACCTGCACCGCGTGTTCGAGGACGAAGACCAGACGCTCGACCGCTTCATCTGGCAGATGCGGCTCGAGCGCTGCAGCGAGGCGCTGCGCAGCGCCGGCGGCCGGCGCATCTCGGTCTCGGAGATCGCCTTTGCCTGGGGCTTCAACAGCAGCGCGCATTTCTGCCGCGTGTTCAAGGCGCAGTACGGCGTCGCGCCGCGCGAGTTCCAGCGGCGCGAGGCCGAACGGGCGCTGGCCTCGGCGTCGCTGACGCACTGAAACCCCGCAGGGGCCTCGGGCCCTACGCCGCGGCCAGGTAGCTGCTGTGCAGGATCTCCGGCCGGCTGCGCAATTCTTCAGACGTTCCCGCGAAAGCCATGCGGCCGCGCTCCAGCACATAGGCGCGGCTCGACACCGCCAGCGCCACGGTCGTGAACTGCTCGATCAGCAGCACGCCCACGCCGTCGCGCGCCACCTGCTGCACCACCTCCACCAGCCGCTTGACCACCGTGGGGGCGAGACCGAGCGAGAGTTCGTCGATGGCCAGGTAGCGCGGCTTGCCGATCAGCGCCTGGGCGATGCAGACCATCTGCTTCTGCCCGCCCGAGAGCGAGCGCGCGGGCAGCGCGAGCTTCACGCGCAACTCCGGAAATACCGCCAGCACCTGCTCGACCGCATCGGCCACGCGGCCCGCCGGCAAGGCGGTGGCGGCGGCGCGCAGGTTGTCGAGCACCGACAGGTCGCCGAGCACGCGGTGGCCTTCGGGCACCACCGCCACGCCGAGTGCACGCACCCGCTCGGGACGCTGGCCGTGCAAGGCATGGCCCTCGACCTCGATGCGCCCGCCGGTGAGCGGCAACACGCCGCCGATGGCCATCACCGTGCTCGACTTGCCCGCGCCGTTGGCGCCGAGCAGCGCGGTGACCTGGCCCGGCGGCACTTGCAGGTCGATGCCGTGCAGCACGGCCTTGCCGCCGCGCTGCAGGCGCAGGTCGTGGATGCTCAGCATGTCATTCCGTCCCCAGGTAGGCCCGGCGCACGGCCGGGTCGTCGAGCACCGCGCGCGTCGGCCCGAGCGCCAGGCGGCGGCCGAAGTCGAGCACCAGCGTCTCGGTGCAGGTGGCCGCGATCAGGTCGACGTCGTGGTCGATCAGCAGCACCTGCGCGCCGCAGAACGCATGCACCGAGCCGATCACGCGGCGCAGCACGCCGGCCTCCTGCTCGGTGAGGCCCGCGCCGGGCTCGTCGAGCAGCAGCAGCTTGGGCGCGCCGACCAGCGACTTCGCGATCTCCAGCATGCGGCGCTGGAACAGGTTGAGGCGATGCCCGAGGACGGTCGCCTCCTCGCGCAGACCGGTGTGCGACAGCGCCCGCGCCACCTGCGTGGCCGCATCGCCGCGCGTGTGCGGCACATGGTCGAGCAGCGCCCGCACGTTGTCCCACACGCTGAGGTCTTCCACCACCTGCTCGGTCTGGAACGAACGCCGGAGGCCGAAGCGCACGCGCTCGATGGGCTTCAGGCCCAGCAGGTCCGCGCCGTCCACCGCGACCGTGCCGGCGCGGGGCAACACCAGTCCGCTGAGCACGTTGACCAGCGTGGTCTTGCCCGCCCCGTTCGGCCCGATCAGGCCGCACACCGGCGCGGTGAGCTCGGCACTCAGGGCATCGATGGCCTTGACGCCGCCGAAGGCCACGGTGAGATCGTGGATGCGGATCATGGCGCGGCATCCTTGCCGCGCGGCGACAGGCGCTTAAACAGCGCGTCGGCCGCGCCCGCGAGCTGCCCCGCGATACCGCTCGGTGCCGTGACCAGCGCATGCAGCAGCGCGACGCCGAAGAAGATCATCGCCAGATAGCCGTTCACGCCGAAGTCCGTCAGCAAGGCGGGCACCGCACGCAGCAGCAGCCCCGCGACCAGCGCGCCGGCCCAGTGGTACACGCCGCCCACCACGGTGAGCGCGAACAACATCACCGAATCGCCCGCGGTGAAGGCGCGCCCGTCGAGCTGGCCCACGCCGCCCGCGAGCAGCGCGCCCGCGACGCCGGCGCAGAAGCCGGCCAGGCCGAAGGCCCAGGTCTGGTAGCGCAGGATGTTCACGCCCGCCGCCACGGCCGCGGCCTCGCCGCGCCGGATCAGCGCCCAGGAGCGTCCGGCGCGCGTGCGCCGGTGCAGCTCGATCAGCGCCAGCACCGCCGCCAGCCACCCGGCCACGTAGCGGAAGTACGCCGCATCGGAGAGCGCCAGCGACGGCCGCGGCATCATCAGCCGCTCGCTGCCGAACACGCGCCCGAGCCAGCCCGCGCCGCCGTCGGGAAATCCCGTCACGTTGATCACCACCTGGAAGCCGCCCGCCATCATCATGGTGACGAGCGCCAGGTACAGCCCCTTGAGGCGCAGCGCCGGCAGCCCCGCGAGCATGCCCACCGCGCACGACAGCAGCCCGCCCGCGAGCACCGACAGCTCGAAGGGCCAGCCCAGCCCGTGCCCCGCGCGCAGCGCGAACCAGCCGCCCACGCCGAGCAGCGCGTACTGGCACAGCGACACCAGTCCCAGCTGTCCGTAGAGCAGCGCCACCCCGGCCGCCGCGATCGACAGCGCGAGCGACGAGGTCAGCGTCTTGATCCAGTAGGCATTCGCCAGCCACGGCACCACGAGGCCGATCAGCAGCACGGAGCCCGCCATCAGCGCCAGCGACAGGTGCGCACGGCGCGCGGCCAGCGCCAGCGCCGCCGGCGGTGCATCGGCAAGCGGCAAGGCACCGCCAAGGGTCGATGACGCGCTCATGCCGGCCGCGTCCCGCTGCGGTAGAAGACGATCATGGCCAGCGCAATCAGGAACGGCGTGGCCGTGCGGAACGCCGCGAAGCCCGGCACGGTGATCGCCAGCGCCTCGAGCACGCCGATCGCGATGCCGCCCGCCACCGTGGCCGGCAACGAATGCAGCCGGCCGATGATTGCCGCGGCAAAGGCCGGGATCACCAGGAAGGTCAGGAGCGTGGCCTGCAGCCGCACGATGTTGGCCAGCAGCAGCCCGCACACGCCGGCGAACGCGCCGCTCAGCACCCAGGCCACCGTGTCGACGCCGAGCACGCGGATGCCCAGGAGTGCACTCAGGTCGCGATCGTTGGCCAGCGCGCGCATCTTCAGGCCCACGCGCGTCTTCGACAGCAACAGGCCCACGCCGCCCATCATGATCACCGCCAGCGCGAGCCCCAGCGCTCGCGTGTGCGTGAGCCGCACCTCGACTTCGCCGAGCACGAACTCGATGGCGCCCGCATCGGTGGGCAGCACCAGGCGGCGCGGCTGCTCGCCCCAGTACCACTCGGTGAAGCCCACCACCACCAGCGCAAAGCCCAGCGTGGCGATGCTGCGGATGGTCGGGTCGCGGTGCGACAGGCGCGGCGCCAGCAGCCGGCCGTAGGCCAGCGACAGCAGCATCGACGTGACGATGGCCGCGCACCATGCGAGACCCTGTGGCCAGTCCGCGCCGAGCATCGACCAGGCCACGTAGGCGCCGATCGCGCCGATGGCGCCGAAGGCGAAATTCAGCACGCCCGACGAGCGATAGAGCACCACCAGCCCCACGCCCGAGAGCGCATAGACCGCGCCCAGGCCCAGGCCCGAGATGACGAAAGGCAGGTAGTCCTCCATGGCCCGGCGCGCCTACTTGAGGCCCATCTTCAGCTCGTCGGCGCGGATGTCCACCAGCTCCGGATCGTCCGCCGTCAGGCAGCCGCCGGGCGCAAAGCGCCAGCCGTTGCCGTCGGGGCTCGCCACCGGCCCGCTGTTGTTCGCGTTGTGGCGGTTGCCGTTGCCCACGTAGAAGGGCTTGCAGAGAATGTCGCTGCGGAAGTCCGTCACCTTGCGCAAGGCATCGGTCACGCTGGCGCGGTCGATCTTCTTCGGGTCCATCTTGAGCAGCGCCTGCGTCACGAGCCGCGCGGCGACGTAGCCGGCCTGCGAGAAGGTGTCGCGCGGGTCGCTCCTGGCACCGTAGCGGTCCATCACAGCCTGCCAGTTCTTGTTGTCGGGGCCGGCCGACTCCACCGGGTTGAACTCCAGGTTGACGTCGAAGTTGCCCTTCCAGTACGGCCCGATGGCCTTGGGCACGTCGGCGTTGTAGGCCGGCGCGGACGACACGAAGTGGATCTTCTTGCCCAGGTTCTGCTGCTCGGCAGCGGCCAGCATCGGCACCAGGATGCCCTTGGGCACGTTCATGATGATGGTGTCGGGCTTCTTCGCGGCGGCCTGCAGCATGGTGGAGGTGGCATCGGCCGAGCCGGGGTCGATGGCGATGGTCTCGACCTCCACGCCGTTCTTCCTGCCCCACTCCTTCGGTCCCTCGCAGGCCCAGTTGCCCAGGCTCGGGATGTTCGGGATGATGCAGACCATCTTCTTCGACTTGTACTTCTCTGCCGCGTACATGGCGGCAATGGTGGCCGACACGCGCGGCCCCGCATTCACCGGCACGTAGTTGCGCGCATTGAAGCACTCGCGCGGCACGCCGGTGCCGGCGATCACCATCACGCCTTCGTCGGCATACATCTTGGCGTTGGCGCCGCATTCCACGAAGCTGGTGCTGCCCGCGAGCGCGACCACCTTGCGGTCCTTCACGAGCTTGGACGCGACCTGCGCCGCGGTCTCGGGGTTCCACTGGTCATCGACCACGATGTAGTCGACCGGCCGGCCGTTGATGCCGCCGTTGGCGTTCACGCACTTGAAGTACGCAGCCGCCGCCTGGCCCGAGGCGCTGAAGTCGTCGGGCCCGGTCTTGCCGACCACGGCGCCGATGGGAATGGGCTCGCCCGTCGCGGGCTTGCCGTTGTTGAGGCCGCAGTCCAGGCCGGCCTGTGCCCAGGCGCCGCTGAAGCCGGCGAGCCCCATGCCGCCGACGAGGGCCGACAGCGCGATCTTCCTTGTTCTCTTCATCTTGTATGTCTCCAGTTGTGATCGGAATCGGGTGCGGCTACACCGCCATGCAGACGCTCTTGAGCTCGGTGAAGCTCTCGACCGCCGCGCGCCCCAGGTCGCGCCCGTAGCCCGACTGCTTCACGCCGCCCAGCGGCAGGGCGTTGTCGAGCACGTTGTGCGCGTTGACCCAGACCATGCCGGCCTGCAGGCGCGGCACGATGCGGTGCACGGCCGAGAGGTTGTTCGACCACACGCTGGCCGCGAGGCCGTAGGCGCTGTCGTTGGCCAGGCGGATGGCGTCTTCCACATCGTCGAAGGGCACCACCGTGGCGACGGGGCCGAACACTTCCTCGCGCTCGATGCGCATCGAGGGCTGCGTGTCGACGAAGACCGTGGGCCGCACGAAGCAGCCGCCGTCGAAGGCGCGCCTGCCGCCGGTGACCAGCGTGGCGCCCTCGGCCACCGCGCCGTCGATGTGCGCCATCACGCGGTCCATGTGGCGCTTGGACACCAGCGGCCCGAACTGGGTCTCGGGGTCGAAGCCCGAGCCGATGCGCACCGCCTCCGCCACCTGGGCCAGCTGCTGCACCACCTTGTCGAAGATGCCGCGCTGCACGTAGACGCGCGAGCCTGCCGTGCACACCTGCCCCTGGTGGAAGAAGATGCCGTTGGCCGCGCCCTGCGCCGCCGCGGCAGGGTCGGCATCGTCGAGCACGATGAGCGGCGACTTGCCGCCCAGCTCCAGCGTGAAGCGCGCCATGTTGTCGACCGCGGCATGGCCGATGCGCTGGCCCACGGCGGTCGAGCCGGTGAAGCTGATCTTGCGGAGGTCCGGGTGCGCGGCAAGCGCGGCGCCCGCCGTGGCGCCGCGGCCGCACACCACATTGAGCGCGCCGGGCGGAAAGCCCGCCTCGATGGCCAGCTCGGCCAGCCTCAACGCGGTGAGCGGGGTTTCTTCCGAGGGCTTGAGCACGACGGTGCAGCCGGCCGCGAGCGCCGGCGCCACCTTCCACAGCGCGATGGCGAGCGGAAAGTTCCACGGCACGATCGCCCCGACCACACCCACGGGCTCGCGCCGCGTGTAGGTCACCCACTGCGGACCGGGAATGCCGATGGAGTTGTCCAGCGTCTGCCCTTCGAGCTTGGTGGCCCAGCCCGCCATGTACCGCACGAACTCCGCGCCCGAGCCCACGTCGATCATGCGTGCGATGCCGCGCAGCTTGCCGCTTTGCAGCGTCTCCAGTGCGCTGAGCTCGTCGGCGTGCGACTCGATGAGGCGCGAGAGCGTGTAGAGCATGCGCTCGCGGTCGGCCGGCCGCAGGCCCCGCCAAGCGGCACTCTCGAAGGTGCGGCGCGCGCTCGCCACGGCGGCGTTCACGTCGGCCGCATCGCTGTCGGGTGCCTCGGCCACGGTCATCTCGGTGGCGGGGTCGACCACCGGCAGGTACAGGCCATTGGCCGGCGCCGACTCGCGGCCGTCGATGTGGTTGCCGCGCCGGCGCTGCGCCAGGAGACCGACCAGGCCAAGGTGCTCGAGCGACAGGTCTCGCAGATTCATGGGTTGCCTCCGGGGCGATGCGTGGGGTGGAAAAAAGAAGGGCCGCTCACGACATGGCCCGCGCCACCAGCAGCGTGTCGGTGAACTGCTCGAAGCGGCGCACCAGGCCGTCCCGCACCTGCCACACGTGCGTGACGCGCGCGTGCATGTCCTTGCCGGTCTTGCGGTGGCGGCCGTGGTAGTCGCCGATGCCGACCACGGTGTCGCCGCCGTCGACCAGCCGTTCGAGCACGAAGCGGTAGCCCTCCCACTCGGCGCCCAGCACCTTGAAGACCTTCTCCACCACCTGGACCCGGCCGACGTGCGTGCCGGCGCAGGGAAAGCCGGCCATCTCGGTCCACTGCACGTCGTCGGCCACCTCGGCGAGCATCGCCTGCAGGTCCTTGCGGTCGGAGGCGGCGTAGTGGTCCGCGATGATCTGGTGGGGCGTGCGCATGATGAAAGGCTCCTGGAGAAGTGAAGGCAGGAAGAAAGAAGCTCAGACCGGTCCGAACTCGGGCGGGTAGAAGGTCTGCGAGGCCTTGCGCATGAAGGCACCGGCGGGGTTGTTGGCGACTTCGCCGGTCCCGGTCACGCCGAGGAACTTGCCCGTCGAGCGGCCGCTCGCAAAGTCGAAGAAGAACACCGACGCGACCGGAATCAGGAACTCGCGGAAGGTGAAGATGTACTGCTGGTCGTCGAACTTGTAGTAGCTCGCCAGGTCGACGTCGCCATGGCCGCGCTGCACGCCGACCAGGCACTGCCAGCAGTAGCGCTCGGCGCTCAGGTAGGTGTGCTCGTAGACATGCTTCGGGCTGTAGGTCTGCCAGGTGCGCAGGCCGACCAGGTCGCGCGTGGGCTGCGGCACGGGGCCGGACGCGGCGCCGCCTTCGAGCGTGCCGACCCAGAAGTCCTGCGGTACGCGCGGCTGGCCCGCGGCTTCCGCGGCACTGACGATGCAGCAGCGGATGGCGAGCACGCGGCGGGTGCGGGTGTTGAGCACCACGCTCAATGCCTCCGTCGGTCGGCTGGCCTGCGTAATGTCGATGAAGAAGGTGTCGGGCGCGACCTCGACGGCCTCGTACCAGTCGCCCCGGCCCTGCGCGCCGCGCCCGCCCTGCTCGCTCCAGTCGATCGCATGCTGCGAGCGCGGCGCGAGCGTAAGCCTGAAATCGGGCAGTGCGAGCGTCAGCGTCCGGCCGGCCAGCGCATCGGAGGCGGGCAGGCGGTTGGTCGCGATGCCTGCGGCGAACTCGTCATAGGTCTTCCAGTCGGCGGGCTTGGCGGCTTCGTTGCTCATGGTGTGCATTCCTTCAGGCGTCGTGCGCGAACGCGATGGTCGGCAGGTCGACAGCGGAGGCGCCGCCATCGACCATCAGCGAACTGCCGGTGACCATCGCCGCCATCGGCGAGGCCAGGAACAGCACGGCGTTGGCGACGTCCTCCGGGCTCGCGGCGCGGCCCATCGGCACGTCGCGCGTGACCAGGTCGTAGGCCGCGTCGGCATCCGCCAGCCGGTACTTGTCGACCAGCACCTGCATCTGCTCGTTGGCCATCTCGGTGCGCACCCAGCCGGGGCACACCGCGTTCACGCGCACGCCCTGCCTGCCGTAGTCGCGCGCCAGCGAACGCACCAGGCCGATGAGCGCATGCTTCATCGTCACGTAGCCGATCACGCCCGGCCCGGCGAAGTGGCCCGCGAGCGAAGAGAGCACGACGATGTTGCCGCGCCGCTCGATGAGTTCGGGCAGCAGTTCGCGCGCGCAGACGAAGGCGGTATCGAGATTGAGGCGCGTCGAGAGCGCCCACGACGCATCGTCGGTGGAGAGCGCGTCGCCCACGCCGTGGCCGCCTGCGTTGGCCACCAGCACGTCGACGCGGCCGAATCTTTCGCGGGCCGCGGCCAAGGCGCGCTGGACGTCGCCGGTGCTGGCGGCGTCGCCCGCCACCGCGAGTCCGCCGAGTGCCGAAGCCACGGCTTCGAGCTGTGCGAGGCGACGCCCCATCAGCACCACGCGGCCGCCGGCCGCGGCGAACTGCGCGGCCACGGCCGCGCCGATGCCGGTGCCGCCACCGGTGATGAATGCGACCTTGCCGGCCATGGATCCTGTGGAACTCATTTGCTGCGTCTCCTTGTCGGAATCGACTCTAGGTGGGGGTGAACGCCGGTGCTTGACCGAGCGTGCAATGTCAGTTGTCCGACAGCGCGAAGTCCGCGCAGCGCTCGGCCAGCATCACCGTCGGTGCATTGGTATTGCCGCTCACGATCGAAGGCATCACCGAGGCATCGCACACGCGCAGCTTCGCCATGCCATGCACGCGCATCCGCGCATCGACCACGGCCATGTCGTCCCGCCCCATGCGGCAGGTGCCGCTCGGGTGGTAGACGGTCTTGGCACGCTGGCGCACATAGGCCTCGATGGCGTCGTCGGCCATGTCGTCCGCGGCCGAAGGCGCGAGCTCCTCGCTCACCAGCTCACGCAGCGCGGGCGCACGCAGGATGCGGCGCGCGAGCTTCACGCCGCGCACCAGCGTGTCGACGTCTTCCCTGGCCTGCAGGTAGCCGCCGTCGAACAGGATCGGGGCCATCGGGTCGGCGCTGCGCAGCCGCACGCTGCCACGCGACTTCGGCCGCAGGAAGCAGGGATTGATCGACAGCCCGTGGCCCGCCAGCGGCGCGCGGTCGACGTCGCCCACGAGCACCGGCAGCACATGGAACTGCAGGTCGGGCCGGCCTTCGCCCGTGGTGTCGACGAAGCCGCCGCTCTCGACCACGTTCGAGGTGAGCAGGCCCGTGTTGAAGAGCGTCCACTGCAGCCCGTGCTTGAGCGCCGCCAGGCCGCTGTCGTTGCCCAGGAGGCTGATCGGCTCGCGCGTGCGGCCATAGACCGACACCTCCAGGTGGTCCTGGAAGTTCTCGCCCACGCCGGGCAGGTCCCTGGCCACCGGAATGCCCAGCGACTGCAGCTGCGCGCCGGGCCCGATGCCCGACAGCAGCAGCAGCTTGGGCGAGGCCAGCGCGCCGGCCGAGAGGATCACCTCGTGCCGCGCCGTGGCGACAATGTCTTCGCTGCTGCCGCCCTGGCCGGCGCGGTAGACCACGCCGGTGGCGGCGCCGTCCTGCATCAGCACGCGCATCACGTGCGCGCCGGTGACCACGGTGAGCTTCGGGTTGCCGCGCACGGCCGCCAGGTAGGTGGCCGCGGTGCTCGCGCGGCGGCCCTCGAAGGTGGTGGTCTGGTAGAAGCCGACGCCGGCCTGCTCCGCGCCGTTGAAGTCGTCGTTGTAGGGCAGCCCGCTTTGCTGCGCCGCACGCAGGAAGGCCAGGCTCAGCGGGTGCCGGAAGCGCGTGTCGCTCACCTTCAGCGGCCCGCCCGTGCCGTGCAGCCCGCACGCGAAGCGCGAGTTCGCCTCGGCCTTGAGGAACCACGGCAGCACGTCGGCCCAGCGCCAGCCCTCGCAGCCCTGCGCCTGCCAGCCGTCGTAGTCGGCCGGCGTGCCGCGGATGTAGACCATGGCGTTGACCGAACTGCCGCCGCCCAGCGTGCGGCCCTGCGGCACGAACATCCTGCGTCCGTTGGCCGCCGGCTGCGGCTCGCTCTCGTAGGCCCAGGTGCGTTCGGTGCCGATCACCCGCACGAAAGTGGCAGGCATGTGGATGAAGCGGTCGTTGTCGGACGGCCCCGCCTCCAGCAACAGCACGCTGCGCCCTGCCGTAACCAGCCGGTGCGCCAGTACACAGCCCGCCGAGCCGGCCCCCACCACCACGAAGTCGAATTCCTGTTGCGCCATGATGTCCCGTGTCCGTCCTGAGTTGTCTCCGGAAGCGGATGCTCGGGGCTGCGGCGCGCTTTGGCGCACCCTGGCGGGTTGGTGCAATTCAAAATGCGCTGTCGGTCAAAGGCCGGCGTTCATCGGCCATGCGCATCGGCCGCCGGCGGTCACCCCGTGCGCCTGGGCGGCGGCGCCCGGTACCTCAAGGCCTCGATGACCAGCGCAAGCGCCGGTGCGATGTGGCGGCGATGGGGGTAGTAGAGATGGTAGCCCGGGAAGGTGGGCCACCAGTCCTGCAGCACCGGCACCAGCCGCCCCTCGGCGATGTGCTGTTCCATGATGTCGAAAGGCACGTAGGCAAAGCCCATGCCGTCCAGCGCCGCGCGCAGCATCAGGAACGTGTTGTTGAGCACCGTCTGGCCTTGCACGCGCACGCTGATCTCCTTGTTGCCTTTCTCGAAATCCCAGGCGTACAGGCCGCCGTGCGTGGGAAGCCGCAGGTTCACGCAGCGGTGGGCCGTGAGGTCCTCGGGCCTCACGGGCAGCGGCTTTCCTGCGAGGTAGTCCGCAGAGGCGGCCACCGCCATCCTCAGCGGCGGCGCGATCGGCACTGCCACCATGTCCCTGTCGACGCGGTTGCCCAGCCGCACACCGGCATCGAATCTTTCGGCCGCGATGTCGGTGAAGGCGTAGTCGACGCTGAACTCCACCTCGATGTCGGGATATTGCTTGAGCAGCGGCAGCAGCCTGGGCCACAGCACGGTCGCGATGGCATGGTCGTGCGCGGTGATGCGGACCTTGCCGGCCGGCTTGTCGCGCATCGCGGCCAACGATTCGAGTTCGCGCTCGATGTCCTGCAGCCGCGGCGCGAGCGTGTCCAGCAGCCGCGCACCCGCGTGCGTCACGGAAACGCTGCGCGTGGTGCGCGCCAGGAGGCGCACGCCCAGGCGGGCTTCCAGCGCCAGCATCGAATGGCTCAGCGCCGAGCGCGACACGCCCATCTGGGCAGCAGCGCGGGTGAAGCTGCGCTCGCGCGCGACCATGACGAACGCCTGCAGGTCGTTCAGGTTCTCTTTGGCCATTGGTGAGCTCCATTCACATAAGCATGCCGATTTTGCCGGCTTCTCAATCGGGCGCGAGATCCCTAGAGTTCATTCATCGGCCTGCGGCCCCATGCAACGGCGGCGCACATCATCCCCATCGACGACCAGGAGTTGACCCCCATGAGCACAAGACCCTTGAAGGCCGCGCTCTACCTTGCAGCGCTGAACACCATGGGTGCGGGCGCCGAGCCTGCGCCCGCCGCGGGAGCGGCCCAGCAGATCGCGAGGGCCGGCAGCCAGCCTTCCGCGGCCGGTCCTGCCGAATACTTCACCGGCCGCGTTCGCGTGGACCCGGTCTGGCCCGCCACCGAGGCCCTCAACGCTTCCGGCGGCATGGTGACTTTCGAACCCGGCGCGCGCTCCGCGTGGCACACCCATCCGGCCGGGCAGCGCCTGGTGGTCCAGTCGGGCCTCGGCCTGACGCAGGAGTGGGGCCAACCCGTGCAGGAGATCCGCCCCGGCGATGTCGTCTGGTGCCCTCCCGGCGTCAAGCACTGGCATGGCGCCGCGCCCTTCACGGCACTGGTCCACCTGGCGGTCACCGGCACCGTGAACGGCAAGAACGTCGAATGGATGGAGAAGGTCACCGATGCGCAATACAACCAGCGCCAATAGGCGCAGGAGCGGCGCGCCGGCCCTGGCGCTGTGCCTGGCCGCCGCGCTGTGCCATGCCGGCCCGGCCTTGAAGGAGCCCACGAACATGAACGCCGCGCCCGCCGCATCCGAGACGCTTTCGCTGCGCCAGCAATCCGTCGTCCCGGTCGCGGCATTCGCGGCGTCCGGCGACATCGCGCGCCTGAACACCGCGCTCGGGCAGGGCCTCGACGCGGGCCTCACCGTCAACGACGCGAAAGAGATCCTGGTGCAGGTGTATGCCTATGCCGGTTTCCCGCGCAGCCTCAATGCGCTGGGCGAGCTGATGAAGGTGCTGGAGGCCCGCAGGCAGCGCGGCATCCAGGACAAGGAGGGGCCGCTGCCCTCGCGTCCCATTCCCAAGGGTGACGCGCTGCTGTCGGCCGGCACCTTCAACCAGACGAAGCTGGCCGGCGCGCCGGTCAAGGGCGCGTTGTTCGACTTCGCACCGGCCATCGACGAGTACCTGAAGACGCACCTGTTCGGCGACGTGTTCGAGCGCGACAACCTCGACTGGCAAAGCCGTGAGCTGGCCACGGTCGGCATGCTGTCGGTGCTTGCGGGCGCCGAATCGCAGCTGCAGTCCCACATGCGCATCGCCATGAACGTGGGCCTTGCACCGGCCCAGCTCGAGCAGCTGGCGCAGGTGCTCGCGGACCGCGTGGATGCGGCGCCGGCCCGCAGGGCGCGTGAAGCCTTGGCCCGGCAGCTGGCCGCTCGGCCCGGGAGCTGAACCCCTACAGGCCGCGCTGCGCCTCAGGCGCGGCGCACTTCCATCACGCCGTGCTCGCCGGCCTGTTCGTAGACCGAGGGCACGCGCGTGGCCAGGTGCAGCAGGATGCGGGACGCCTGGGTCTTGACGGACCACCGGACCAGGATGCCGGCCAGCACCAGCGGACCGCCGAGCCATGGATAGCCCGCCAGCGCCGCGGCGATGCCCGGGCCGATCAGCGCGATCGACAGCATGGTGGCATGCGTGAGGTGGGACACGAAGGGCACCACCAGCGCAGGACTGACGATGACGCGAAAGCGCCCGTGCGGCAGCCCGTTGCGGAACTCCTCGAAGGAGATGTAGTCGGCAGTTTCCGGCGCAGCGTCAGGGTGGCTCATGCCGCCATTCTCACGAATGCGAGGGGCCTGGCAAATTGGCGCCTGATGCAACGGCCCTGCGCCTACGGCACAGGGCGGATGTCGGCATTGCGCAGGAGCGCCTTGAACTCTTCCTTGCTGTAGCCCTTGCCGTAGACCAGCACGGTGCTCTCCGGGTTCGAGAACTTCAGATGGGTGGCAAGCACATCCTGCTTCATGCCCATGAAGAGCGAGGCCTCGAGCAACTCGGCCGTTTGCCCTGCGATCTCGATCGGTGACGAGTTCACGATCACCGCGGGCCCGCCATCGCGAAGCGGCCGGGGTGCCCATGACGAGAGCACCAGCATCTTTCCATCCGGCGACCTCCAGGAGCGGAACTCGCTTTTGGCCTTGAAGACGTCCCGCGTGACCTTTTCGGTCGAGCTGCCGGTCAGTTCGTAGCCGGAGGGCAAGGAGAGGGAAAGGAAGGCGACGACCCAGAGTGATTCAGTCATGGTTCGAACTCGATGCGTGGTGGTGCGCTGCGTTCACCCCAGGTCGGTCCGGAGTTCGCCTGCGGTCCGGATCCGGGATCCGCCGCTCGCGCCGGCGAACTATAGCCAGCAATCGACTGCCCGCAAGAGCGGGCAACCATTGTTCACATTGCCAATGCGAGCCGATGGACGGCCTCGCAGAAACAGCGCTAAGAACCCGCTGACCGACGCACCGAACGGCAGGTGCTCCTTGCCTCCCCTTCGCCCCGCTTCAGCGCCCCGCGCCCACCGGCGCGCGCTTGGCCAGCTCCAGCTTGGCAATCGCGTTGCGGTGCACTTCGTCCGGGCCATCGACGATGCGCACGGTGCGCTGGTGCGCGTAGGCTTCGGCGAGCCAGAAGTCCTGGCTCACGCCCGCGGCGCCGTGCGCCTGGATCGCCCAGTCGACCACCTTGCACGACATGTTGGGCGCCACCACCTTGATCATCGCGATCTCGGCGCGGGCTTCCTTGTTGCCCACGGTGTCCATCTTGTAGGCCGCATTGAGCGTGAGCAGGCGCGCCTGGTCGATGAGGCAGCGCGACTCGGCGATGCGCTCGTGCCAGATCGACTGCTCCGACAGCGGACGGCCGAAGGCGACGCGGTTGCGCAGCCGATCGCACATGAGTTCGAGCGCGCGCTCGGCAGCGCCGATGGAGCGCATGCAGTGGTGGATGCGCCCCGGGCCGAGCCGGCCCTGCGCAATCTCGAAGCCGCGCCCTTCGCCCAGGAGGATGTTGGCCACGGGCACGCGCACATCTTCCAGCAGCACTTCCATGTGGCCGTGCGGCGCGTCGTCGTAGCCGAAGACCGAGAGGTGGCGCAACACCGTCACGCCCTTCGTGTCGCGCGGCACCAGCACCATCG
Source organism: Variovorax sp. OAS795 (assembly GCF_040546685.1). Taxonomy (NCBI): domain Bacteria; kingdom Pseudomonadati; phylum Pseudomonadota; class Betaproteobacteria; order Burkholderiales; family Comamonadaceae; genus Variovorax; species Variovorax sp. OAS795. The sequence continues at coordinate 805,351 of NZ_JBEPOH010000002.1, read as the reverse complement.
ACTGCTGCGCGTGGCGCGGCGCATCGGGGTCGGTCTTGCCCATCACGATGAAGATCTTGCAGCGCGGGCTGCCCGCGCCCGACGAGAACCACTTGCGGCCGTTGATCACGTACTCGCCGCCTTCGCGGCGGATGGTGCACTGGATGTTGGTGGCGTCCGACGAGGCGACAGCCGGCTCAGTCATCAGGAAGCCCGAGCGGATTTCGCCCGCGAGCAGCGGCGCGAGCCATTCGTCCTTCTGCGCCTCGGTGCCGTAGCGCTCGATGGTTTCCATGTTGCCCGTGTCGGGCGCCGAGCAGTTGAACACCTCGCCCGACCACGAGACGCGGCCCATCACTTCGCACAGCGGCGCGTAGTCGAGGTTGGAGATGGCCGGCACGTCGCGGTGCGGATGCGGCAGGAACATGTTCCACAGGCCCGCGGCGCGCGCCACCGGCTTCAGTTCCTCGATCAGCGCCGGCACCTGCCAGGCGTTTCCCTGGCGGCGGAAGGCGTCCATCTCGTGGTGGTAGCGCGCTTCGTTCGGATAGATGTGCTGGTCGAAGAACTTGTTCAGGCGTTCGAGCAGATCGCGGGTCTTGGCGGAGGGTTCGGCAAACATGGGGCGTCCTTTTGGCGGGTTTGGGCAATTCAAACACCGAGGACTGTGGCAAGCCGTCTCGCAAGTGACGCGAGCGAGCGCAGGCACCGCCGCATGCACCGGCATGCGGGGCGGTGCCCTTTCTCCTCAACGCCCGGGCGCTTCGGGCGGCAGCAGCACGATCTTGCCGAGCGTGCTTCCGGCGTCGAGCAGTTCGTGCACGCGGCGCGCATCCGCCAGCGCGAAGCAGGTGGCCGGCGGTGCGTGCACGCGGCCTTCGGCCATGAGCGCGATGGCGGCCTGCATGAGACCGCGCCGCTGCGGCAGGTCGTTGTCCACCGAATGGATCGAGAAGGTCCGCACGGCCAGGCTCCGGCTCAAGAGCTTGCGCAGTTCCGCGAACACGTCGCCGGCCGGCGGGCCGTTCACGATGTTGTAGGAAACCACCATGCCGAAAGGCGCCAGCGCGCGCAGGCAGGCGATGAAGAGCTCGCCGCCGAGATGGTCGAAGGCCAGGTCGACGCCGCGGCCGTCGGTGCGCTGCATGACCTTTTCCGCGAGGCCGGGCACGTCGCCCTCGATGATCTCGTGCACGCCGTTGGCCAGCGCGAAGTCGCGCTTCTGCGGCGTGGAGGCCGTGCCGAAGACGCGCAGGCCGCGATCGCGCGCCACCTGCGCCAGCGCCGTGGCCACGCCGCCGGCCGCCCCGGGCACCAGGATCGATTGCGCGGGCAGGTTGCCGTTGCTCGACAGCATCGCGAGCGCGAGCTGGAAGTTGCCGAGGCTCACGGCATCCTCGAAGCGGATCGCATCGGGCAGCACGAAAGGCGCGGCCTCGGGCACGCAGATGGCTCCGGCATAGCAGCCGCCGCGCTGCTTCAGCTCGCGCGCGCTCACCAGCACGCGCTGGCCCACCTGCAGCGCCGTGGTGCCGGGCCCGACGGCATCGACCACGCCGGCCAACTCGTTGCCCGGCACCGCCGGCATCGGCGGCATCCACTTGTAGGTGCCGTTGCGGATCAGCACGTCGGGCCCGCCGGCGCCGATGGCCATGGCCTTGACGCGCACCTCGCCGGCCCGTGGCTCCGGCAGCGGCAGGTCCACCAGTTGCAGGACCTCGGGGCCGCCGGGCGCCTGGAGCTGGATCGCCTTCATCGTGGAGCGGGCCATCAGCGCTGCCCGTCGTGCACGGACACCTTGTCCTTGGTGAGCCCGCCCAGGCGCGCATGCACGCGGCCGCCCGTGCCCATGACCAGCGCGAACAAAATCTCATTGGGCCGGGGCGCATCCTGGATGCCGACCTCCATCGAGTTGTAGTGGCTGCGCACGTACGCGGCATGGATGTAGTGCAGCGGCACCATGAGCCGGTAGCCCGTGGCCGCCACGGCCTTGGCCGAGGGCACGATGGCCTTCGGCTCGCCGAGCACCTCGCGCATGGCCCAGCCGCCGGCCTCGTGCCACACCGCGCCGTGCTCCAGCTCGCCGTTCACGCCGACGATCGCGGCCTTGCTGTAGACCTCGACCTTGTCGCGCCCCAGCGTCTCGACCAGCTCGGTGGCCAGGAGCGTGCCCAGCGTGCGCAGCTCGGCCATGAAGGGCATCAGGTCGGGTTCGTAGCGCCCCGCGTAGGGGTTGTGGATGACCGCGCAGGCCGCAGCCAGCCGAAGCGGCGTGGCAGCCGGCGGACCGCCCTCGTGGTAGATGGTCTCGATGGACAGGCTGCGCTTGCGGATCTCGATCAGCGGCATGGAAGGGTCCTCATTGCTTGGGAATGCGTGCATCGTTCACCACGGTGGTCCAGCGCTTGAGCTCTGCGGCCACCATGGCGGTCATTTCTTCGGGCGTGCTGCCGCGCGCTTCGCCGCCCATCTCCTCGAGCCGCGTGCGCACCGCCGGTGCCTGCAGCGCCTTGAGCGTCTCGGCATGCAGGCGATCGACGATCGGGCGCGGCGTGCCCGCGGGGGCCATGAAGCCGGCCCAGGAGCGCACGTCGTAGCCGGGCACGCCCTGCTCGGCCACGGTCGGCAGCTCGGGCATCTGGCTCCAGCGCTGGGCGCCGGTGGTGGCCAGCGCGCGCAGCTTGCCGGCCTTGATGTTGGCCAGCACCGCGGTGGGCGGCGCGATGATCATCGGCACTTCGCCGCCGAGCAGCGCCGCGACCGAGGCCGCATCGCCGCGGTAGGGAATGTGCAGCAGCTCGACGTTCGCGCTCTTCACCAGAAGCTCGCCGGCCAGGTGGTGCGTGGAGCCGATGCCGGCCGATCCGTACGACACGCTGCGCGCATCGGCGCGCGCCGCGGCCAGCATCTCGCCCAGCCCGCGGTAGGTCGAATCGGCCCGCACCACCAGCAGGAACGGAAAGTAGGTGATCGTCGAGACCATCTGGAAATCCGTCACCGTCTGGTAGCTGAGCTTGTTGTAGAGCGCGCCGGCCACCGCATGGCCGCCCGTCGCGAGCAGCAGCGTGTAGCCGTCGGGCCGGGCGCGCGCCACGGTGCCCGAGGCGATGGTGCCGCCCGCGCCGGTCTGCGCCTCGACCACTAAAGGCTGGCCGAGGCCCTTGGACATCTCGGTGCTGACCACGCGTGCGATGGTGTCGGCGTTGCCGCCGGCCGCAAAGCCCTGGTAGATCTTGATCGGCTTGTCAGGGAAGCCCTGGGCCAGGGCGTGTAAGGGTGCCGCGCAGGCCAGGGTCAGGCCTGCGGCGACGAGCAATCGTCTGTGCCACATGATTTTTGTCTCCGATGGTTGTGGAGGAAGGCCGCGGCTTGTGCCGCCGCGGTCCGGTCCGGGTGCGTCAGTCCTGCTGGACGATCGGGTTGCGCAGCACGCCGATGCCTTCGATCTCGACCTCGCACACGTCGCCCGGCTTCATGAAGCGCGGCGGCTTCTTGCTCCAGCCCACGCCGGCCGGCGTGCCGGTGGCGATCACGTCGCCGGGCGCGAGCGTGAAGATGGTCGAGGAGTAGGCGATGAGCTTCGGAATGCTGAAGATCATGTGGCCCGTGTGGCTGCTCTGCACCACTTCGCCGTTGAGGCGGGTCTCGAGCTTGAGTTCGCGGCCGGGTGCGATCTCGTCGGCCGTCACCATCCAGGGACCGAAGCCGCCGGTCGATTCGAAGTTCTTGCCCGAGGCGATCTGCTTGGCATGGAACTGCCACTCGCGCACGCTGCCGTCGTTGTAGCAGGCGTAGCCCGCCACGTGGTCGAAGGCATCGGCCTCGGCGATGTTGCGCCCGCCCTTGCCGATGATCACGGCGAGCTCGCCTTCCCAGTCGAGCGATTCGGACACGTGCGGCCGCACGATCGGCGCGTTGTGCGCGCACTGCGAGCGCCACACGCGCAGGAAGATCGGCGGCTGCTCGGACAGCTCGCGGTGCATGCCGGCAGCCAGCACCTCCTGGTGGTGGTCCATGTAGTTGCGCACCGCGCACACGATCTTCTCGGACTTCGGGATCGGCGGAAGAAAGGTGATGTCGGCGAGCTTGGCCGCGATGGGCAGCCCCTCGACATGCTGCGCCGCCTGCAGGTACTCGCCCGAGGCGATGTAGTCGACCAGGCCCGCATGCTGCGGCCGCGCCTTGCCGAGATCGACCACGCCGTCGCCGACGACGGCGCCCCAGGTTTCGCGGCCTTGATGAACATAGGACAAAAGCTTCATGGGAACTCCGGTTGGGATGTGAGGGGGTGAAGAAAATGGGGGTCGCGTCAGGTCGCCACTGGTGCTACCGGCACGCGCGATTCGAACTGCGCCTGCCACTGCGCGAGCGGCATGAACGTGGGGTCCTTGCGGCACGCCTCCTCGGTCTCGCGCATCAGCGTCTCGTCGTCCTTCGAGAGGTCGAGCGGATCGCCATGCGGCTGCGCGATGTAGAACGGCGTGTCGATGTAGATCTCGACCGTGTTGCCTTCGGGGTCGAGCATGTAGACCGAGAGCGCATTGCCGTGGTTGAGGCCGCGGATGTTGGTGGCACCGCGCGCCTCGGCGCGTGCGGAGATGTCGCGCAGGTGCTGGATGCTCGGCACCACGAAGGAGATCTGCATCACGGTGCTGAATGTCGCCTCCGCCGGCCGGCCCGACGCCAGCACCAGCTGGTGGTGCTGGTCCGGGCTCGCGCTGGTGAACACCAGCTGGTTCCTGAAGGTGCGGCCTTCGCCGCGATCGGTGATCGTGAGGTCGAAGGTCTCGGTATAGAACGCCACCATCCGTTCCAGGTCGGTGACGAAGATGCCGAAATGCGATGGCGTGGGTCGGGCGACCTTGAGCATGCTGACTCCAGATGGGCGGGGCTGCGCGCCCCTTATGTGTGTGCGGCCTCGGCGGCCCTGAGTGCGGCCAGCACGTTGCGCTGCGTGCTCAGGATGTGCTCCTCGAGCAGCGCGCAGGCGGTGTCCGCGTCGCGGCGCAAGGCGGCGTCCATGATCTTCTTGTGCTCGTTCGACTTGCGGCGCGCGGTCCTCCGGTGGCGTCCCGAGAAGCGCCGGTAGCGTTCGGCCTGGTCGAACAGGCTCGCGCCCCACACGCGCTGGCGCAGCGAAGGGCAGGCGGCCAGGAGCGACAGGTGGAAGGCGCGGTGCAGCTGAGACCAGTCGTTGTCGAGGATGACGGGGCCGTCGCTCAGGCGCGACTCGACCTTCTCGAGCCGGTGGAAGGCAGCGAGGATCGCGGCCTCCCAGGCGTCGTCGCCGTGCGCAATGGCTTCGCGCAGTGCGGGCACATCGAGCATCACGCGCATGCGCGTGATATCGGCCAGGTCGTCCTCGGAGATCGGCGCCACGCGGAAGCCGCGGCGCTCGTCGGCGCGCACGAGGCCTTCCTGCGCGAGCCGGCTGAGCGCCTCGCGCAGCGGGCTGCTCGAGTAGCCGTAGGCCGTCTGCAGCTCGTCGAGCTTGAGCTTGGCGCCCGCCTCGAAGGTGCCGGACAGCACGTCCTGCCGCAGGCGCGTGAAGGCCTGCTCGACCAGGGGCGGTTCGTAGGCGGGGGAGGTTTCTTGTTTATGCATGGAAATCATTTTATGCACCGCCGCTCATGCCGCGCCGCCGCCGCGCCGGGCGCCCACGAGCACGAACAGCATGGTCGCGGGCTGGTCGCCCAGGTTGCGCCACGCATGCCGGTTGCCGTGCTGCACGGCCACGTCATGCCGGCGCAGCAGCACCTGGGCGCCGTCGTCCAGCTCCAGCGTGATCTCGCCTTCGAGCACGATGTCGTAGTCGATGCTGTCGGTGGTGTGCATGCCCGGGTGATCGGGCTCGAAGGTCTCCGCGAGGCCGGGAACGAGGCGGCCGAACTCCGCGCCGAACGCGGCCGCATCGAAGTCCGCGCGCATCATCACGGCATCGGGCGGGAAGCTGACCATCATCACGCGCGTGCCGCCCGCGGACGGCGTGAAGCCGGCCTCGTTCGTGCGGTCGCGTGCAGTGCCCGCGCCCACGGTGTCGGCAGGCTCGGTGGCCCAGAGCAGCGCCGCGGCAAAGCCGGGCACGGTCGTGAACGCCACGCTGCGCGGCGCCGCGCCGTCCGAAAGAACCTGCGCCTTGCCGTCGGCGCCCGTACCTGCCACCACGCGTCGGATTTTCATCGCTTGCCTCAGGGGTTGATGACGAAGTTGCTGAAGCCGCCGTTGCGGCTCGCGATGCCCGAGATCGCCTCGTTGATGCGGTCGAGCGGATAGCACACATGCTCGAACACCGAGAGGTCGAGCGTACCGGCCTCGGCCATGTCGGCCATGTCCTGGCCTTCGCCGGCGGTGAACCAGGCCGAGCCCTCGATGCTCTGCTGCTCGTCCATCATGGTGTGCAGGTCCATGCCCACCATGCCCGCGATGGCGCCGATGTTGAAGGCGCGGCCGCCGCGCTTCAGTGCGCGCACGCCCTGCTGGAAGGTCTCGTGCGGCGCGCCGGGGCCGAGCGCGTCGATGAAGGTGTCCACGCCCAGGCCGTCGGTGCGGGCCTTGGCCCAGGTGTCGATAGCCTCGCCGTCGGCATTGGAAAAGACCTCGATGCGGTCGGGAGCGAGCGCCTTGACGCGCTCCAGCAGCTCGCGGTTGCGGCCGGTGCCCAGGATGCGCGTGGCGCCCATGGCCAGACCGAAGAGCGCGCCGCCGATGCCCAGCGTGCCGCTGATGCCGTTGATCAGCACGCTGCGGCCGGGGCCGACCCGGGCCTTGCGCATGGCCGAGTACATGGTGCCCAGGTAGCCGAAGCGCGCGGCTTGGTTGAAGCTCACGTTGTCGGGCAGCTTCACCAGCGCGTACTGCGGCGCGATCATGTATTCGCACAGGCCGCCGTAGGGGTAGTTCTTGTACAGCTTGAGAGAGTCCTGCGAGAAGCCGAAGTAGCCGCTGAACGCGTAGTGCGTGCAGTTGACGAGGTCGCCGTTGCGGCAGGCGCGGCAGCCGCCACAGTAGAGGCTCGGGTTCACGTAGACGCGGTCGCCCGGCTTCCAGGTGTGCACGTGGGAGCCCACGGCCGTCACCTCGCCGGCCGGGTCCAGCCCGAAGATCGCGGGCAGCGGCGGCAGCGGGAGCTCCGGGAACCAGGTCGTCCAGTTGGCCAGGATGTTGCCCAGGTTGGGCACGATGCCGCAGGCGTGCACGCGCACCTGCACGTCGTTGGCGGCCGGCTGCGGAATGGGCAGCTGCTCGACTTCCATCGGGGCGCCGACCTTGTGCAGTCGGGCGGCTTTCATCGTGGTCATGGTGTCTCCTTGCTGGGGGTGTTTAGGGGGTCTGGTGCACAAAGCGCGTTTTATGCATTCTTTTCCGACCCGCGGCAGGGCGCCATCGGGGACAACCCTTGGTGCATGGAAACATGTTTTATGCACAATTCCATGTTCATGCATTTGAAAGATACCATGCGCCCACAAGATCCGGAAACCGCCGACGTGGCCGTCATCGGCTTCGGCCCCGTCGGTGCCACGCTCGCCGCGCTGCTGGGCCGGCGCGGCCTGCGCGTCGCGGTCTTCGACAAGTCGCAGCAGATCTATCCGCTGCCGCGCGCCTTCGCGCTCGACCACGAGGCGCTGCGCGTGTTCCAGGAGATCGGCATTGCCGGCACGCTGGCGCCGCACATGACGCTCTACCGCCCGACCATCTACCAGGGCAGCGACCGCGAACCCATCCAGCATTTCGACATGGGTCCTCCGCCCTACCCGCTCGCCTGGGCGCCCTCGTACACCTTCAACCAGCCCGCACTCGAAGCCTCGCTGCGCGAAGCCGTCGGCCTGCTGCCGGGCGTGTCGGTGCACCTCGGGCACGAGGTGGTGCAGATCACCCAGTCGCCCGGGCACGCGCTGCTGGGCGTCCGCCGGCCCGACGGCACCGAACTGCAGCTGCGCGCCCACTATGTGGTCGGCTGCGACGGCGGCACCAGCCCCACGCGCAAGCAGATGGGGCTGAAGCTCAAGAGCCTGGATTTCGACGAGCCCTGGATCGTGGTCGACATGCACGTCGACGAAGACAAGCTCGACCGCCTGCCCGCCACCAATGTCCAGTACTGCGATCCGGCGCGGCCGTGCACCTACGTGGTGGGGCCCGGCACGCACCGGCGCTGGGAGTTCCTGCTGCTGCCCCATGAGGCCGAGCAGCGCGAGATGCCGCCCGCATCGATCTGGCAATTGCTCGCGCCCTGGCTCACGCCCGCAGATGCGCGCATCTGGCGCGCGGCAACCTATCGCTTCCATGCCGTGGTGCTCGAGCAATGGCGCCAGGGCCGCGTGCTGCTCGCAGGCGACAGCGCGCACCAGATGCCGCCGTTCCTGGCGCAGGGCATGTGCCAGGGCCTGCGCGATGCGGTCAACCTCGCATGGAAGCTTCAATGGGTGATCGAGGGGCGGGCGCCCGAGCGACTGCTCGACAGCTACGGCGACGAGCGCGGGCCGCAGGTCGAGGACGTGACGGCGACCGTCAAGCGCCTGGGCCAGATCATCTGCGAGCGCGACCCCGTGCGTGCCGCCGAGCGCGACCGCCGCCTGCGCGATGCGCAAGGCGGCCAGGTGCGCATGCAGCTGCGCCAGAGCCTGCTGCCCGGCGTGCACCACGGCCTGATCGACCGCGACGAAGCGCCCGCGGGCACGCCCTTTCCGCAGGCGGTCGGATCGGTCGAAGCGGGCGCGGCGCCGCGGATGATGGACGACCTGCTGCCGCACGGCTTCCTGCTCGTGCTGCGCCATGCGCCGGATGCGGGCACGCTCGATGCCCTGCGCGAACCCGCCGCCGCCCTTGGGGCGCAGCTGCTCTGCATCGATGGCGCGGCCGCTTCGCAAGGCATTGCGTCCCTGGCCGAAGCCGACGGCGTACTGGCCGGCTGGTTCGAGCGGCACGCCTGCGAGGCCGCGCTCGTGCGGCCGGACCACCTGGTCTATGGCGTGGCGCGCAGCGGCGGGGACATCGAGGCCCTGGTGCGGCGCGCATGCCAGCAACTCGGCACCGCGCCGGACCGCGCCGCCGTCACCCTGCAGGAGCCCGCATGACAGAGGCCTTCAACGGCACCGAGGCCCTGCTGCTCGGCCTGGAAGCGGAACGCTGCGACGCCATGATGCGCCGCGACTTCGCGCGGCTGCGCGAGATCCTTCATCCGGCGCTCACGCATGTGCATGCCAAGGGCCAGGTCGACGACTGCGAGAGCTACTTCCGCTCGGGCGGCACGCACGTCGACTACCGGCAGGTCGAGCGCTCCGAACTGAAAGTGCAGCTGCTCGGCGCTAGCGCGCTCATGACCGGCCGGCAGCTGCTGGTGGCCGTGCGCAAGGACGGCAGCGGCACCGTGCGCATCGATTCGCGCGTGATGCAGGTCTGGACCGAGCACGAGGGCCGCTGGCGCCAGCTGGCCTTCCAGACCACGCCGCTGGTGATGAGCGTGACCTGAGCGCCTCACAGGAGGCGTTCGGTCTCTTGCCCGGCCTTGCCACGCTGGAAACGTTTTCCGTCGGTGAAAACACTTGGCAAAAGCGCTAGAGTGGCGACTGCCTGCCATTCTCCGCACCCCATGACCGCCATCCTCGAACGCAGCTTCAAGGTGCTTGAGCATCTCGCCGCCCACCCGGAAGGCCGCGCCCTTTCCGCGCTCTCGGCCGAGCTCGGCATGCCGCTGAGCGCCACCCACCGCCTGCTGGTCGAGTTGATCCGCTGCGGCTACGTGCGGCAGGACCAGAGCCATGGCGACTACATGCTGACCATCAAGCTGGTGTCACTCGGCCTGAGCTTCCTGAGCAACAGCGGCATCGTGGACGTGGCCCAGCCGCTGCTCGACCGGCTCGCGGCCGAAGCCGGCGAGCTGGTCCGGCTCGCGGTGGTCGACGGGGACGAGCTCACCTTCGTGGCCAAGGCGCAGGGCGCCCTGCGCGGCCTGCGCTACGACCCGGACATGGGCCTGTCGGTGAACCTGTCATGCAGCTCGGCGGGCCATGCGTGGCTCTCGACATTGAGCGACGAACAGGCGCTGCAGCTCGTGGCGCGGCAAGGCTTCGGCCAACCCGAGGACTATGGCCCCAAGGCGCCCACCAGCGTCAAGGCGCTGCTCGCCTGCCTGCGCGCGGCACGCAAGCGCGGCTTCGCGATGATCAACGAGGTGTTCGCACCCGGCATGAGCGCCATGGCCGCGCCGGTGCGCAGCGGCAATGGCGCGGCGATCGGCGTCATCACCATCGCCGGGCCTGTGGTGCGCCTGACCGAAGAACGCATGCTCGCACTCGGCCCCGCGCTGCTCTCGGCGGCCGAGGACGTGGCGCATGCCAGCGGTGCCTCGGCGCTGTTCAGGCGCAGGGCCTGAGGCCGCGCCACCACGCGCTCCGCTGCGCTAGAGCTGCAGGTTCACCGCCACTTTGGGACCGCCCGGCGACGTTTGCGCCACCACCACGATCCGGTCTTCGAGCCGCTGGAAATGCAGGTCCACGCGCGCATCGCCGACGTGCAGCTGCCGCACATGCAGCTGGTCGATGTCGGCCGGCAGCCGCGGGTGCACGATGGTCACCTGGCGCCGGATGCCGTCGACCTGCAGGCCGAGGCAGGCTTGCAGCAGCATGAACGCCGACCCCGCCGCCCACGCCTGCGGCAGGCAGGCCACGGGATACGCGATCGGCGACTGGCCAGGCTGCCGGTCGAAGCCGCAGAACAATTCGGGCAGCCGCATGCCGAAGTGCGCAGCCGATTCGAACAGGTTGTCCAGGATGCGCACCACGCCGTCGCGCTCGCCGTAGCGCGCGATGCCGGCCGCGCACAGCGCGGCATCGTGCGGCCACACCGACCCGTTGTGGTACGACATCGGGTTGAAGCGCACCGCCTCGACGGGCAAGGTGCGGATGCCCCAGCCCGAGGCAAAGGCCGGCGACAGCAGCTGCCGGCCCACGGCCAGGGCACGCTCCATGATCGGCAGGCCGGTGAACAGCAGGTGCCCCGCATTGGAAGCGCGCACGCGGCAGGGCTGGTTGCCACCGTCGATCGCCAGTGCATAGAACTGCAGGTCGTCGAGCCAGAAGCGCTTCTCGACCGCGACGCGCATCGCGGCCGCGCGCTGGCGCCAGTGCGCCGCGCCGGCTTCGACGCGCCACTCGGCGATCGACGCCATGGCCAGGAAGGCGGCATACACATAGCCTTGCACCTCGACGAGCGCGATCGGTCCTTCGGGCGTGCGGCCGTCGGCATGGAAGATGGAGTCGTGGCTGTCCTTCCAGCCCTGGTTCACCAGGCCGCTGGTCTCGCCGCGCTGGTAGGCGAGCAGGCCATCGGGATGGCGCGCCATGTTGCGCTCCATCCATGCACAGGCCGCGAGCAGCGCGGGCCATATGCGGTCGATGGTGGCGTGGTCCGCGGTGCGCTGCGCATAGGCGCCCGCCAGCGCCACGAAGAGCGGCGTGGTGTCGACCCCGCCGTAGTACTGGCCGAAGGGCAGCTCGTCGACGGCGGCCATCTCGCCCTTGCGGGTCTCGTGCATGATCTTTCCGGGCTCCGCATCGCGAAAGCTCGAGGTCTGGCGCGACTGCCGCGCCGCAAGAAATTCCAGCACGCCCTGCGCCAGCCGCGGGTCGATCCACAGCGTCTGGAAGGCTGTCACGATGGCATCGCGTCCAAAGGGCGTCGAGAACCACGGGATGCCGGCGTACGGATAGGGCCCGGTCGGCAGGTCGGTCGTGAGCAAGGCGAGGTCGGCGCGCGAACGGTCCAGCCAGGCCTGGAACAGGCGGCCCGAGCTCTCCAGCCGCGAGCCGCGACGCTGCCGCGCGCGCATGCGCCAGCGCGCGAGCGCGCACGCCTGGCGGTACCGTTCGGCAGACGGCAGCGCGGGCACGTTGCCCACTTCGATGTAGAGCGTCCAATGGCCGTGCGCCGCGAGCGGCACGGTGAAGGCCGCGGCGCCTGTGTCCAGCTGCTGCGGCACCTGCGAGAAGTTGATGCAGGCCCGCCGCAGCACCGTGTCGAGCCCTTCGTAGCGCAGCTCCACGCCCTGCACGCCGACATCGGGCACACCGAACTCGCCGCGCCGCGCGCGCTGCTGGCCGCGCACCTCGAACATGTCGCGAAAGTCCGCGCCGAACTGCAGCGTGAGCGGCGCCTCCGCGGGCTGGTCGCTGTAGTTCACGAGCCGCAGCCGCTCGTACAGCCGCGCGCCCCAGAGAAAGCGCCTGCGCTCCAGGTGGATCACGCCTTGCGGCATCGAGGTGGAGCCGAGCACCGGCAGCGGGTGGTTGGTGAGGTTCGCGGTGAAGAACACGTTGTCCTGGCTCACGCCGCTGGACAGCAGCGAGGGCCGCGCGCCGTTCAGCCGCAGCACGAAGGTCGACAGCATGCGCGTGTCGTCGTGGAAGAGCCCGTCCACGCCGCCGCCCACGTCGCCGTGCCCGTCCATCACGAAGTAGGTGTCGCCCTCCTTGAGCACGAAGGCGTGCTGCACCGCACGCTCGGGCGCCGGCTCCGCCTGTTCGGTCGCGGGCACTTCATCGCTCATGCTCATGCGGCCTCTGGGCAGAGCTCGCCGTGGGGGGGCAGCACGCTCCCGCCGGCAAGGCGTGCGTACTGCGCGACATAGGCGCTGGCCATCGCATGCGCCGAGAACCGCAGCTCGAACGCCTGCCGCACGCGGCGGCGATCGAGCGCGCCCACGGCATGCACCGCCTCGACGGCCTGGGCCTCGTCGTCGACGATGAGCCCACTCACGCCATGCTCGATCACTTCGGGCACCGAGCCGCAGCGCCATCCGATCACCGGCGTGCCGCAGGCCATGGCCTCGATCATCACGAGCCCGAAGGGCTCGGGCCAGTCGATCGGAAAGAGCAGCGCGCGCGCACCGCCGAGAAAAGCGGCCTTGTCGCCATCGCCGATTTCGCCGATGAACTCGACCAGCGGGTTGTCCAGCAGCGGCCGGATCTCGCGCTCGAAATAGCGCGCGTCGGCCGCATCGACCTTGGCCGCGATCCTGAGCGGCACGCCGGCCCGGGTGGCGATAGCGATGGCGCGGTCCGGCCGCTTCTCCGGCGAGATGCGGCCGAGGAACGCGAGATAGCCGCCGGGCTCCGGCGAGAACGCATACGGCGCCGGGTCGATCCCGTGCGCAATGGTCGCGAACCAGTTGGCAAAGGGCAGCGGCTTGCGCTGGTGCCGCGAGATCGACACCAGCGGATACTGCTTCCAGCGCATGTAGGCGCCGGGCAGGTCGGCGATGTCCAGGCGGCCATGGAGCGTGGTGAGCGTGCGGGCCGCCATGTGCTCGAAGAAGGGGAAGTGCAGCAGGTCGACATGGAAATGCAGCACGTCGAATTCGTCCGCGCGCCGCCGCACCTCGTGCAGCATGCTCATGTGGCTCGCCAGGTCGGACTTCAACGGCGCCGGGTCCAGGCGCAGGGCCTGTGCGCGCGTGGGCGCCAGCCGGGCCCGGGTCTGCGTTTCGGCGGAGGCGAACAGCGTGACCTCGTGGCCCAGGTCGACCAGCGCGTTGGCCAGGTGCGCGACAACCCGTTCGGTGCCGCCGTAGAGCCGTGGCGGCACGGCTTCGTACAAGGGGGCGATCTGCGCGATCTTCATCGTCAAGACAGTCTCCTCGGGAGGGAATGAATGAACAAACGAGAGCGGAGAATGGAACCGGAGACCGGCTTCCTTGCAGTCATTTTTTCCAGATTGCAAGGGCCTCGGTGTCAGCCAAAGCCGCTTGCGCAGGGTGCGAGGTTTCCACTGCGTGCGCGGCTGGCCCTGAAAAGATCCGTCACAAAAATGGACGCAAAAAAGGCGGCGACCCGTGCGGGGTGCCGCCTTTTGGGCAACCGGCAGGTTGCCGGCTATGAAATCGGATCGAAGCCCGGCGCCTGCACCATTTCAGACGCCTTGTAGATCTTGTGCTGCGCCGTGGGACCGAGCGCATCGGAGACGACCAGCAGGCGCCAGAGCGGCTCGCGCGCGGAACCCGCGCGTTCCTCGTCCGTGAGCTGGAACGCCGGCAGGCCCGTGGCGGTGCCCTTCACCACGACCCGGAGAAGCGTTGCACCCTTGGCGTTCGAGACTTCGATGCCGTAGCCCAGGCCCTGGCTGCTCACGTCCTCGGCGTTGTAGCCGTAGCCCTTGAAGTGGCGCATGACATAGGCCGTTGCGGCGGCCTGCACGTCTTCGCGCGAGGCCTGGCCGGAAGCCGCCTGCGCTTCCGGCGCGTTGGCGGGCACGCCACCCCGCGCCCGGGCGGCCTGGATGTCGGTTTCGCCCGGAACCCAGCCGCGCGGGCCGCGCACCAGCACCGCGAGTTTTTGCAGCGGCTCCCACACGGCCACATGCCATTCGCTCTCGTCGCGCACCCGCGTCGAGACCTTCGCGGCCTTGTTGCTCTCGAGCTCGGCGATCGGCACGCGGTTGGTCTGCAGCACGGCCCGGAAGCCCTGCTCTGCATCGAAGGTGCGCTTGAGCAGCGCAAGGCGATCCTTCGCGCGCTGGACCTGGTGCGGCGTGCGGTCGCCGCCGGCGGCGCGCCGCTGCACGTCCAGCGACTCGAGGCAGAACCAGCGCCCGCCTTCGCCGACGCTCACGTATTCCGCCCAGACGGTGGCAATCACGTTGTCGCCGGTCGCGAGCCAGGCCTGGTCGAACGGCTTGTCGCGCGCGTCGAACACGCCCATCTTGGCGACGATCTCGACCGGCGTGAGGCGCGGTCCCGAGAGTCGCATCTCATCGATGACGGCGAGTACGGAGGGGTCGACTTCCTTGTCCATGCAGTGGGGGTTTTTTTTGGCGAATCGGGGGGTGGGAGTATGCCGTATCGACGCCCGCCTTCGCCGGCTGCCGGCGCGTTCGCACACGCTGTTACGGCGCTGGCGGTCCGAGGCAGAATCGGGCGAAAGGCCCCTGCACATGAATTCTCCGACGCCCCCTCCCATCCTCCGGCTCGACGGCGTGGGCTTTGCCTACCCGGGCCAGCCCGCGCTGGCATCGGGCTGGAGCGCCTCGGTGGGCGAAGGCGTCACGCTGCTCCATGGCGACACGGGCAGCGGAAAATCGACCCTGCTGCGCGTGATCGCGGGCACCCTGCCCGCTTCCGGCACGCTGGCGCTGGCGGGCGCAAGCCTCGCCGCCGCACCCTCCGCCTACAGGCGCCAGGTGTTCTTCTGCGATCCGGCCACCGAGGCGTTCGACCAGGTCACCGCGCGCGACTGCACGGCCATGCTGGGCGAGGGCGATGGGGCCTTCGATGCGGCGCTGTGGCAGACGCTGGTCGAAGGCTTCTCGCTCACCGCGCACATCGACAAGCCGATGTACATGCTCTCGACCGGGTCGAAGCGCAAGGTCTGGCTCGCCGCCGCGCTGTCTTCGGGCCGGCCGCTGGTGCTCTTGGACGAACCCGAAGGCGCGCTCGATGCGCGGTCGATCGGCTGCCTGTGGAAGACCATCGCATCGCGCGCGGCGCGCCCGGGCCATGCGATCGTCATTGCGAGCAGCGCGCGCCTCGGCCACGTGCCGCAGGTCCGGCTCGCCGGCTGCATCGAGCTGCCGCTTCGCTGAACGCCGCGTGCGGCGTGTTGCGTCCTACTTGCCCCAGATGCGCTTGTAGGCGTCGCGGTAGCCGTTGCCCGGATCGAAGCTGTTCGCCGGTCCGCCGTCGCTCGCAATGTTCTCGGCCGTCACCAGGTGCACCGGCGTGGAGTAGCCGCTGGGCTGTTGGCCGCCCAGCGCCCGGTTGATCTCGTCGACCATCTGCCAGCCGTGCAGGCTCAGCGGCTCGGGCACCGTGCCGGCCTGGAAGCGCTTGCTGCGGATGCGCTGGTAGGCCGACTCCGAGCCGTCGCCGCCCGAGAGGTTCTGCAGGTCCTTGGCCACCGCGCCGGCCGACTGCAGGGTGGGGCCCATGAAGTCGAAGTACAGGTCGTTGATGCCGAGCGAATAGGTCCACTTGGCACCGTGCCGCTGGATCAGCGACGTGGTCAGCTGCGGCATGCGGGTGGAGGTGTCGGCCAGCGGCGTGTCCTCCACGCCCAGCAGCGTGCAGCCGGCGCACTTCTTGATGACCTCGGCCATGGCGTTCGACTTGGCGATGGCCACCGCATACGCGGAGTCGGTGAAGACCACCACGCCGGCCTTGCCGTCCGACTTGGCGACCGCATAGAGCGCGGCAATCTCCGCCACGTCCTGCGCGTTGGTCGTCACGTTGAAGAACAGGCCGTCGACCGCACCCGATTCCTTCGCGGCATGCCAGCCGACCACCGGAACCTTGGCCTCGGTCGCCTTCTTCACGCTGGTGGCCTGTTCCTTGGCGTCGAAGCCGCCGAGCAAAATGCCGGCCGGCTTGAGCGCCATCGCCTGGTTGAAGGCCGCGGTGCGGCCCTGCACCGTGCCCTGCCCATCGAGCACGCGCACCTTCCAGCCGATGACCTTGGTGGCCTCTTCCACACCCTTGGACACGCCGAGCACGCCGCCGTTGCGCATGTCCGACGCGACGAACACGATGGTCTTGTCGGCCACGGCCTTGGGGCCCGTGGTGGGGCCGTCCCACTTGGTCTTGGCGGCCGTCGCCGCCGCGACCTTGCTCTTTGCAAGCTGGAGGAAATCGTCGGCCATCGCGTGGCCCGAAAGGACCGCGAGGCCTGCGGCCAAGGCGGCTGCGAACACCGTGCGGCGCGCGCGGTTGAGCGATGCGTGGAAGGAGGTTGTCGTCATGTTTGTCTCTCGTTGCTTCTGGTGGGTGGTGGAAAAAAACCTTCAGGACTCCGCGGGCGCCTTCGGCGCGCCGGCTGGATGCGATGCGATCTGCTGCTCGGCGATGCGGCGCTTGATCGACTGGCCGCGCTTGCGCTGCGCATACCCCGCGATGCCGATCGACACCAGCAGCGTGATGCCGTTGAACAGCGGCTCGACGAAGAACGCGCCGCCGAACTGCTGGATGCCCGAGATGCCGACCGCCAGGATGGCCACGCCGACCAGCGTGCCCCAGACGTTCACGCGGCCGGGCCGGATGGTGGTGGAGCCGAGGAAGGCGCCGACCAGCGCCGGCAGCAGGAACTCCAGCCCCACGCCGGCCTGGCCGATCTGCAGCCGCGAGGCCAGCACCACGCCCGCGAAGGCCGACAGCGTCCCCGACGCGACGAACGCGCCCATCACGCATTTCTGCAGCGGAATGCCGTTGAGCACGGCCGCCTTCGGGTTGGAGCCGATCACGTAGAACGCGCGGCCGATCGGCGTGTGCTCGCTCACCAGCCACAGCACCACGGCCAGCGCCATCACATAGAACGCCGTGACCGGCAGGCCGAACAGGTCGGCGCCCGCGATGTTCACGAAGCCGTCGGGCAGGCTGCCGATCACCTGGCGCCCCCCGCTGTGCCACATCGCGATCGCATACAGCACGGTGCCGGTGCCCAGCGTGGCGATGAACGAGTCGATCTGCGCCTGCTCCACAAGCACGCCGTTGATCACGCCGAACAGCGCGCCGCACAGCAGCACCACCGCCACCGCCGCGGGCCACGACAGCCCGAACTGGGTCTGCAGGCTGATCGCGAGGATGTGCCACAGCACGATGCCGTAGCCGACCGTGAGGTCGATCTTGCCGGTCATCATCGGGATGGTGGCGGCGAGCGCGAGCAAGGCGATCACCGACTTGTCGCTCAGGATCGAGCGCAGGTTGAACAGCGTCGGAAAGCTCTGCGGCAGCAGGATCGAGAACAGCACGATGAGCCCGATGGTCAGCACCGGCAGGCCGTAGACCGGCATCTGTCGGCCGATGCGGGCCAGCAGCCCGAGCGTGTGGGCGGTGTCGAAGGACGGATCGGGTTCGAGCGCGGTGGCGCGGATGGAAGTGGTCATGACGCGATTGCCTCTGGTGTTGTAGTGGGTGTCTTGGGGGCCGGTGCGGCCGTGTCTTCGCCGCCCGCGGCAGCGACCAGCAGCCGCGCGACGCTGAGCCCGGCGCCGTCGAGCTCGCACGCCACCGTGCCGCCGCGAAACACCATGGCGCGCGTGCACACGTTGGCGACTTCCTCGAAATCGGTGGAGATCACGAGCACGCAGACGCCGGCATCGGCCTGCTCGCGCAGGATCTCGTAGATCTGCCGCTTGGCGCCGACGTCGACGCCCGCGGTGGGCTCCTCCAGGATCAGGAGCGGCAGCTTCAGGTTCATCCAGCGCGCCAGCACCACCTTCTGCTGGTTGCCGCCGCTCAGGTTCTGGATCTCTGCCTGCGGCGCCGGCGGGTTGATGTCGAACTGGCGGATCAGCCGGCGCGCATCGGCCGACTCGGCCTCGGGCGCGAGCCGCGCCAAGAGGGTGCCGAGCGCGAGGGCGGGGTTGGGGAACAGGTTCTCCTGCACGCTGAGGTTCGCGCCGAGGTTCTCGTCGATGCGGTCCGCCGCCACCAGGCCGATGCCGAGCCGGATGGCCTGTGCCGGATTGCGCGGCACCACGGAGCGCCCGCCGATCAGGATGCGGCCGCGCTCCAGTTCCATCAGGCCGAACAGCATGCGGCCGATCGCCTCGTGGCCCGCGCCGCGCAGGCCGATCAGGCCCAGCACCTCGCCGCGGCGGGCCTGCAGCGTGACCGGGCCGGCGTTGGCCGCATACACCGCATCGAGCGTGAGCAGGGTGTCGGTGCCGTCGCCGCGCGCCTTGGGCAGCGACGCATCGAACTTGCTGCCGACGATCAGCTCGACCAGCTCGGCCGCGCTCGCCTGCTGCGTGACGCGGGTGCCGACCAGCTTGCCGTCGCGCATGACCGCGGCGCGGTCCGAGATGTCCATGATCTCGTCGAGCCGGTGCGAAACATAGATCATCGCCACGCCGCGGCTGCGCAGCTGGCGCAGCAGCGCGAACATGCGCTGCACGTCGGCCATCGGCAGGCTGGCGGTGGGCTCGTCGAGCACCAGCACGCGCGCGTCGGCGTCCAGCGCGCGGCCGATCGCGAGCAGCGACTTCTCGGCGCGCGTGAGCGTGAAGACGCGGCGGCGCGGATCGATGTCGCAGCCCACGTGCCCGAGCACGCGGCGCGCATTGCGCTCGACCTGTTTCCAGTCGATGAGCCCGAGCCGGCGCGGGAAGCCCATGCCGAGCGCCACGTTCTCAGCCACCGTCATCCATTCGACCAGCCCGAGGTCCTGGTGGATGAAGGCCATGCCCTGCTGCTCGCGCGGCGCGGCGCGCCACTCGGCTTCGGGCCGGCCCTGCAGGAACACGCTGCCGCTGTCCTGGCTGTAGACACCGGCCAGGATCTTGATCAGGGTCGATTTGCCGGCGCCGTTCTCGCCGAGCAAGGCGAGGATCTCGCCGGCATGCAGGTCGAGCGACACGTCGTCGACCGCCTGGGTGCCGCCGAAGCGCTTGCCGAGCGCCTCGACGCGCAGCACCGGAGCGGAAGGGGCGTTCACAGCGTCACCACGCATGAAACGTCGGGCTCGCGCTGGGTCGCGATGAACCGCTCGAACGCCAGCGTCTCCATGTTGAAGTAGCCGAGCTTGTCGTTGTCCTGGCTCACGAAGGCGAGCGGGCGCGTCGGATGGAAGCTCAGCGCGATCGGCCGCGCGGCCATCGGGATGCGGGCCAGCTCCTCGAGGCTGGCCGCATCGACCACCGAGAGGCTGCGCTCGCCGTAGTTGGTGACCACCAGCCGCCCGTCGCGGTACAGGTAGATGCGCGTCGGGTCGTCGCGCGAAGGGGCCTCGCGCAGCACCTTCATGCGCGCGGTGTCGATCGCCGCGAGCGTGTTGCTCCAGCGGTTGGTGACGTAGAGCGTCTTCTCGTCGGCCGAGAGCGCACAACCCTCGGGCTTGTCGCCGGGCGAGCAGGACACCGGCAGCGTCGTGGCGTCGTGCGGCCGCACCTTGCTCACGGTGTGCGAGAGCAGGTTCATCACGTAGGCCGTCTGCCCGTCGCGCGTGAGCGCGAACAGGTGGCTCTTGATGCCGCCCGCGGGCACGGCGCGGCGCGGGGCCGTGTCGGTCTCGGGATGGTCGAGCACCACGAGCTGCGCGCGGTCTTCGCTCAGTGCATAGAGGCGGCCCTGCTCGTCCATCTGCATGCCGTGCACGCGGTTGAACGGCGCGATGTCGATGGTGCGCGCGAGCTTGCGGCCCGCAAGGTCGATCTGGAAGATGCGCGTGCCGCCGTGGCCCGGGTGGCCCGAGGTCTCCACGCCGTAGTGGCCCACGTAGGCGAAGCGCCTGGCCGCGTCCACCACGAACTCATGCGGAAAATCTTCGAGCCCGATACTGTGCAGCCGCTCGCCGCTTTCGACGGCGTAGTAGCTGAAGCAGTGGCTGCACTTTTCCACCAGGAGCAGGATTTCTTGTGTCATGGACGCTGGATTCCTTCCGTACGAAGCGTGATGCGGTAAAGCGAGGAGCTCGCTGCGATGTAGAGCTGGTTGCGCCGGGCGCCGCCGAAGCAGAGGTTGCCCACCTTTTCGGGCACATGGATCTTGCCGAGCAGGCTGCCGTCGGGGTGATAGACCTGCACGCTGTCCAGGCTGCTGGTGTAGACCCAGCCCGCTGCATCGAGCCGGAAGCCATCGGGCAGTCCGGGGTTCACCTCGGCAAAGACGCGCGGGTTCGAGAGCCCGCCGGCATGCACGTCGAACACCATCAGGTGGTGGCGCCCGCCGCCGTCGCTGCGCATCGCGGCCGAGGTGTCGCTCACGTAGAGCAGCGATTCGTCGGGCGAGAACGCGAGGCCGTTGGGCTCCTCGACGGCATCGGTCATGGCATCGAGCCGGCCGGTTGCGGGGTCGAAGCGGAACACGAAGTTGGCCGCCTGCTCGCGCTCGGCACGGTGGCCTTCGCGGTCGCTCGCGATGCCGTAGGGCGGATCGGTGAACCAGATCGTGCCGTCGCGCTTCACGACGATGTCGTTGGGCGAATTGAGGCGCTTGCCGAGATGGCGGTCGACCACGATCTCGTCGTGCGTGCCGGCGTGCACGCCATCGGCTGAAACACGGGTGCGCACAATGGCGCGCAGGCCGTGCGAGCAATGCAGCAGGTCGCCGTTCAGGGCGCGCGCGTGGCCGTTGGTGAACTCGACGCCGCTGCGCCAGACCGACATGCCGTCCTTCGGGCTCCAGCGCAGCATGCGGTCGTTGGGGATGTCGCTCCACAGCACGGCGTCGTCCTCGTGCATCCAGACCGGGCCTTCGCTCCACGCGGCGCCGGTGCACAGCTTCTCGAGCCGCGCGCCTTCGACCACGGGCGACAGCCGCGGGTCGAAGATGTCGATGGGGGTGTTCATGCGGTGGGTCTTTCGCAGCAGTCCCGGGTACGTTCCGCGCTGGTCCAGCCACCGCTTCGCAGCAGCGACGCCAGCGGCGCCACGGTGGAGGCCAGCGCCTCGCGTGCGGTGCGGCGGCCTGCGAGCACATCGGGCAGCGCCTGTCCGATGATGTTCTTGCTCATCTCGTCCCATTCGGGAATCTGGGGCCGCCAGTCGGGGTTGGCGGCACGCAGCACGAAAGGCAGGATGCCCTGCTCGGGATTCCTGATCTTGAAATCGACATTGGCCAGTGTCGACCAGCGCCCCGTGTTGCCGCCCAGCGTCGCCACGCGAAGATCGCTGGCCTTGCTGGTCATCCACTGGATGAACGCGCAGGCGGCCTCGGGCCGGCGCGCGTTCTTCGGAATCGCAAGGCCGAAGCCGCCGGTCTGGCCCGACATGCGCCTGGCACTCGGGTGCATCGCATAGGCGATCTTGTCCGCCACCTTCGAGCGCCTCGGGTCCTTGGCCGGTCCCATCACCGCCAGCGAGTCGAGATAGAACGCGCATTCGCCGTCGAGGAACGCGGCCTGCATCTCGTCGAAGCCGGCATTGCCGGCGCCCGCCGGCCCGGTTTCCACCAGGCGGCGAAGCGTCTCCGCGGCCTTGATGCCCGGCTCCTCGTGCAGCACGGGCCTGAAGCCGGCGTCGAACACCTGGCCGCCGAATGGCGACAGATGCAGCAGCCAGGCATGCGTGACCTGGTGGCCCGCCTGCGAGCGCGAGGTGACGCCGCCGATCTTTTCCTTGTCGCGGATCACCTCGCAGGCATGCAGCAGTTCGTCGTAGGTGGCCGGCACATGCAGCTTCTGCCGTTCCAGGATGTCGCGCCGGAAACCGAGCACGCTGGTTTCCGCGCCGCAGGGCAGCCCATACAGCCTTGTGTCTGGCGCGGCCAGGTTCGGCTTCGGACCGTTCGCCCTGCCGATGGCCTGCACATAGGCCGGAATCAGGTCGCTGAATTCATAGCCCGGCATGGCCAGCAGCGGGTCGGCCAGCATGTCGTCGAGCGGGCGCAGCAGCTTCTCCTTGATGTACTCGGCCTTCCACACGACAAGGTAGGTGATCACGTCGTGGTCGCCCTGCGGCTTGCGCATGCCCGCCAGCTGGCGGTCCTTCATGTCGAGATAGGGCGTGCGGTCGCGCTCGATCCTGATGCCGGTCTCGCGCGTGAAATCGTCGAAGAGCTTTTCGGCGGCGTCGTAGTGCGGGTGCGGACCGGGATAGCTCACGCGGATGGTCTGCCCGCGCAGCTTGCCCCAGGCTGCCTGGCCCGCGCCCTGCGCATGGGCGCCGAGACCCCAGCAGGCGGCGCCATACGCGCCCGCCGCCTGGATCAGCTGGCGCCGGCCGATGAAGGTCGGGTTCGTCGGCATGGTCATCATCCCTTGACCGCCCCGGCGGTGAGCCCGGTGATGATCTGGCGCGCAGCGACGAAGGTGAAGATCAGCGGCGGGATCGCGATGAGGCTGCCCATTGCCATCACCTTGCCCCAGTCCACGCCCATGTCGGTGATGAACAGCGAGGCCGCCACCGGCAGCGTGCGCGTGTGCCGGTCGGTCAGCACCAGCGCCAGGATGAACTCGTTCCACTGCGATGCGGAAGGTGAAGATCGACGCCGCGGCCAGGCCCGGCGCCATGAGCGGCAGCAGCACCTTCACGAACACCTGGATCGGGCCGCAGCCGTCGATGGCGGCGGCCTCTTCCAGCTCGACCGGCACCTGCAGCACGAAGCCGTAGAGCAGCCAGATGGTGAACGGCAGGTTGACCGCCACGTAGAGCAGCACCAGTCCCCAAAGGCTGTTGATCAGGTGCCACTGGCTCCAGATCATGAAGACCGGGATGGCCAGCACGGCCAGCGGCACGGTGCGCAGCAGGAGCGTGGTGTAGGCGATGGTGTTGCGCCCCGCAAAGCGGAAGCGCGCCAGGCCATACGCCGCCATGCAGCCCAACACCAGCGTGACCGCGGTGGAGACGATGCCGACGAACAGGCTGTTCATCAGGTAGCTGCTGAACTTGTCTTCCTGCAGCACGGCGCGGTAGTTCTCCAGCGTGGGCGTGAAGATGAAGTTCAGCGGCTCGGCGAAGATCTGCACCTGCTGGCGCAGGCTGGTGGTGAAGATCACCGCGATGGGCGCGATGCACAGCGCCGCGAGCGCGACCAGCATCGCGTAGTGCAGCACCGTGACAAGAGGGGAGCGTTTCATGGACGGCGCCTCACCTGTCGTTCTTCAACGGGTTCGACAGCCGCAGCGCACCCCAGGACAGGGCCACCACCACCAGCAGCAGCAGCACCGAGATGGCAGCCGCCGCGCCGAGCTGCTGGCCGACGAAGGCTGTCTTGTAGATATGCAGCGCGAGGATCTCGGTCGCATCGCCCGGGCCGCCGAAGGTCAGCACGTAGATCACCTCGAGCACGCGGAAGGCGTCGATCAGCCGCATCATCAGCGTGATGGCGATCACGTGCATCACCATCGGCAGCTTGACCAGGAAGGTCATCTGCCACCACTTGGCGCCGTCGATGCGCGAAGCCTCGATCACCGCGCCGTCCACGTTGGCCAGCGCCGCCACCATCATGATGAAGACGAAGGGCGTCCACTGCCAGATGTCGGCCACGACGATGGCGGCGAAGGCCAGCGTCGGGTCGGCCAGCCAGCCGCGCGCCGCGATGCCGAACAAGGCCAGAACCGCATTGACCAGGCCGAACTGCGCATCGAACAGGTAGCGCCATGCAAGGCCCACCGCAATGGGCGCGATCATCATCGGCAGGATGAACAGCGTGCGGAAGAACGCCGTGCCGCGCACCGGCCGTTCCAGTGCCAGCGCCAGCGCGATGCCCAGCACCATCTCCGCCGTGACGCTCACTGCCGCGAACTGCAGCGTGGTCCACAGCGACGACCAGACGCGCGGGTTGGAGAAGGCCGAGACGAAGCTGTCGAGCCCGACCCAGCGGGCCTCGCTCCACGGCGTGCCCATGCTCCAGTCGAAGAAGCCGAGCTGGAACGCCGACACGACGGGGTAGAGGCAGGCCGCGGCCATGATCAGCACGGCCGGCCCGAGATAGAAGGCCGGAACCCAGGGAGAGGTGCGCATCGCGGTCAGACCTTGTAGCTCGCTTCGCGCATGATCTGCGTGACCGGACCGACCAGGTCGTTGAGCGCGGCCTCGGCGGTCTTCTTGCCGGTCAGGGCCTCGGAGATGCCGACGCCCAGGGCCTGCACGTTGATCTTGTCCCACACCGGGATGATCGGCCGCCAGTCGGGGTTGCTGTACTTCAGCGCCTCCCTGAAGGTGATGAACTCCGGGTACTGGCGGACAAGCTCGGCATCGGCCATGGTCGAGTTGCGCACCGGCGTGCCGCCGGCCCGGGTGCAGGCCTTGTCCTGCGCCTTGGCGGTGAGCCACTGCATCAGCAGGAAGCCCGCATCGGCGTTCTTCGCGTTCTTGGGGATCGCGAGGCCGAGGCCGCCCGACTGCGATGCGCGGCGCGTGCCCATGGGGTGCAGCGCCCAGCTCACCTTGCCCGCGATCCGCGATTTGGAAGGATCGTTCACCAGGCCGGCGAGCGAGGTCGAATCCAGGTACATGGCGGGCCTGCCCCTGCAGGAACGCGGTGTTGCTCTCGCCCTGTCCGTAGGCCGGGATGCCGGCCGGGCCGGTGGCCACCACCTCCTGCAGGAACTTGAGCGCCCTGATGCCCGCCGCGTCGTTGAAGCGCACTTTCCACTCGTTGTCGAAGATGCTGCCGCCGAGCGGGTTCAGATGCAGCAGCCAGGCATGCACGCACTGGTGGCCGGCCTGTCCGCGCGAGGCCAGCGCGCCGATGCCTTCCTTGTCCTTCAGCACGCGCAGCAGCCTGGCGAACTCGTCGTAGTTGCCGGGCGGCTGCAGGTCGTGCTTGGCAAAGAGGTCGCGCCGATAGGCGAGCACCGAAGTCTCGGCGCCATAGGGCAGGCCGTAGAGCTGCGCGCCCGGGCCGGCCAGGTAGCCCTTGGGCCCGCCGACGAGGCCGAGGTTCTCCAGGTAGATCGGGATGATGTCCTTCAGGTCGAACTCCGGATCGACCAGCGCGGCATTCCTGAAGAAGCGCTCCAGCGGATGGACGAGGTTCTTGGCGACGTACTCGCCCTTCCACATCACCACATAGCTCACCAGGTCGTAGTCGCCCTGCGGCTTGGCCATCTCGAGCAGCTGCTTTTCCTTCATGCGCCCCATGGACAGCTTGTCCACGTCGACCTTGATGCCGGTCTCCCGCGTGAACTCGGGCAGGATCTTCAGCATCGCGTCGTAGTGCGGATGCGCCGGGATGTTGAAGGTCACGGTCTGTCCCGCGTACCTGGCATAGCGGCTCTGCGCGAACGCGCTGCGAAGCGGCAAGCCGGCGCCGAACACGGTGGCGGCACTGCTCTTCACGAAATCTCTTCTTTTCACGGCGACCTCTTTTCTTGTGTGTGTTGATCGGTGGAGGAAGCTCAGCGGCGCAAGGTGTGCCCGCTGCCGCTGTCGAAAACGTGCAGGTCCTCGCTGTCGAACGCCAGGTGGATGGCGCGGTGCAGCTGCCCATGCGCATCGCCCGGCAGCATCGCGGCCACGCGCTGGCCCGAGGGCGCGGCCATGTGGCCGACGACCTGGCTTTCGGTGCCGAGGTACTCCACCACGTCCACCGTGACGGCGAGCTGTGCCGGCTGTGCGCTGGCGCGCAGCGCCTGCGGGCGCAAGCCCAGCGTGAGCGCCTGCCCGGGCGCGGGCGGCCGGGCCGCGAGCCACGCGGGCGCCTGCCAGGCAAAGCCTTCGCCGCGCAGCAGGCATTGCCCGTCTTCCTCGGCATAGCGGGCCTGGAAGAAATTCATGGTCGGCGTGCCGATGAAGCCCGCCACGAACAGGCTCGCCGGCCGCGTGAACACCTCCGACGGCGTGCCCACCTGCTGGATGCGGCCCTTGTCGAAGATCACGATGCGCGAGGCCAGCGTCATGGCTTCGACCTGGTCGTGCGTCACATAGACCGTCGTCTTGCCCAGGCGCTCGTGCAGCAGCGCGAGCTCGGCGCGCATGTGGCCGCGCAGCTTGGCGTCGAGGTTGGACAGCGGCTCGTCGAACAGGAAGACCTTGGGCTCGCGCACGATGGCCCGCCCGATCGCCACGCGCTGGCGCTGGCCGCCCGACAGCTCCTTGGGCTTGCGCGCGAGCAGGTGGCCGATGTTCAGCACCTTGGCGGCTGCGGCCACCTTGCTGTCGATCTCCGCCCTGGGCCGGCCCGCCAGGCGCAAAGCGAACGACATGTTGGTGCCCACGTCCATGTGCGGATACAGCGCATAGTTCTGGAACACCATCGCGATGTCGCGCGCCATCGGCGCCACCCGCGTGACGTCGCGCCCGCCGATGGTGATGTGCCCTTCGCTGACCTCTTCGAGCCCCGCGATCATGCGCAGCGTGGTGCTCTTGCCGCAGCCCGATTCGCCCAGCAGCACGACGAATTCGCCGTCGCCGATGGCGAGGTCCATCTGCTGCACCACGGTCACTTCGCCGAAGCGCTTGACCACGTTGTTCAATTCCAGGCCTGACATCTCTTTTCCTTGAAGTTTTGGTTTTTTGCGAGGGGTCAGGGTGGGCCGGAACGTGCGCGCCAGGCGGCCGCCGTGTAGCGTCGCACGCCCCAGCCGACGACAGGCTGACGATTGCCGGGGTGCGCGGCGTCCGGCCCCCAGATGGCCTGGTAGGTGTCGATGCAGCGGCCCCGGCGTTGCAGCAGCGCGAAGGCCGCCGCGAAGGCGCTCCACCAGATCACCAGGACGACGGCCATCCAGCGGGGCGCGTCGGCGATGGCGAGGCCGAGGACGATGGTCATGGCAGCAACGCCGATGGCGAGCCAGCCCAGCGACTTGTGCACGCGCTCGAAGCCGACGCGCCAGCGCGTCATGTCGTAGTGGTCGCCGCGCAGGCGCACATCGGTCGGCCCGCCCTTGCCGCCGCGCAGCAGGCCGCCGGCCACCTGCGCCCAGCCCGCGATGCACAGGCCCCAGCCGAGCCACGCATGCAGCTGCGCCGCGGCGCCGCGGACGCCACCCGTGCCCCACGCGAGCCAGAGGCCGGCGCTCATCGCCAGCACGCCGGCGTATTGCATGGCGCGGTGGGCATGCCACCACGCCTTGTTGTCCAGTTGCGCGGGCCAGTCCTGCCCGGGCACGATCTTGAAGAAGCGCGCCGCCAGTGCGCCCAGCGGCAGCAGGATGCCCCAGCCGAGCACCATGAGCCGGGCGTGCCATGCCGTCCAGTCCGCAATGTGGTGTTCGTCGGCGCCGGAGAGCGGCGCCAGCAGCCAGCTCCATGGCTGTGCCAGCGCTGCATGCGCCGCCGCGGCCATGAGCGTTCTTTCCATCTGCTTGTCTCCGACTGTTGTGCGGGAATCGTTGGCGGCAATCGTAGGCAGGCGATTGATCCTCGTAAATTGAAAGATCTTGATCGATCAATAACCGCAGGTGATCAAAAAGGAGCTCCGTCGCGAGAGGATTGCCGAGGTTCCGGCGCACGCGCTGGCGCGCCCGGCGCAGCGTGGCCGGGGCAGGATCGAAGCGGATCGGAGGCTGGCGCACGAGCGCCCGGCCATGCCGTTGCATGGCCGGGCGCAGCTGGCAAGGCCGCGGCGCCGGGCGGCGCCGCCGAGGCTCAGGTGGCGAGCACCTGCAGGTTGCCGGCGCCCGGCAGCACGCGCAGCGTGGCGGCCAGCCGCACCGAATAGTCGCGGCTGAACACCGTGCTGACCTCGATGTATTCGCAGCGCGCTTCGGCCGTCGTGAGCGTCAGCACGGCATAGCCGCGCTTGCTGGTCTCGGCGTAGCGCAGGTCGTCGACCATGCGCTTGAAGCCGTCGGACAAGAGGTCGTGGGCGATCAGCGGCAGCGCGCGCTCGAAGCCGGGGGAAGACACCGAAGAAGTGCCGAATTCCACCCCCACGCGCTGGCCCGATGTGTCGGTGAGGTTGCCGGCCCAGGCGTTGTGCGTGTCGCCGGCCAGCGAGATCAGGTTCTTGCCCTGGCTGCGCGCCATGGCCAGCACCGCGTCGCGCGCGGCCGGGTAGCCGTCCCACGCGTCGAGGTTGTAGGGCACCTTGCGCTGTGCGAGCAGGGCGCGCTGGCTTTCACTGCGCGCCGACTCCGGCAGCGCCTGCGCCGCCAGGTAGTCGCCCAGCGTCTCGAGACTGAAGTTGGCCGCGACGCTCAGGGGAATGTGCATGCGCATCATGAGCACCTGCTGGCCAAGCACCTGCCATGTGCCGGCCGAGGCGGCCATGTGCCCGGACAGCCAGTCCACCTGCGGCTGGCCCAACAGCTGCCGCGTGGAAGCCGCCGCCTCGCCGGCCAGGTACTGGTCGAGATCGACCTGCCTGTCGCGCCCGATCAGCCGGGTGTCGAGCATGTGCATAGAGGCGAGCGTGCCGAAGTCGAACGACCGGTAGATGCGCAGCGGGTCGGCCGGGTCGGGCAGCCGCGTCGGCAGCCACTCGTGGTAGGCCTGCACGGCCGCGGCGCGGCGTGCGGCATAGCTGCCTTCGGTGGACTCGTCGTGGTTGGAGGCGCCACCCGACCATGCGTTGTCGGCCACGTCGTGGTCGTCCCATACGGCGATCATCGGCAGCCTCGCGTGCAGCGCGCGCAGGTCGGCATCGGTGCGGTACTGCGCATGGCGCAGGCGGTAGTCGGCGAGCGTGAGAATCTCGTGGTCGGGGTTGGACTCGCGGTCGATCGCAATGGCGAGCTGCGACGCATACCCGATGCGGCCGTACTCGTAGATGTAGTCGCCCAGGTGCAGCACCACGTCGATGTCGGTGCGCTTGGCGATGTCGGCATAGACGTTGAAGTAGCCGCTCGGGAAGTTGGAGCACGACACCAGCGCCAGTTTGGCTTGCGACACGCCCCCCACCGGCAGCGTCTTGGTGCGGCCGATGGGAGAGTTCTCGCTGCCCACGGCAAAGCGATAGAAATACGTGCTGGCCGGCTGCAGGCCGGCGACGTCGACCTTGACCGTGTAGTCGCGCTCGGGGCCGGTGCTCGCCGTGCCGCGCGCGACGATGATGCCGAAGCGTTCGTCGCTCGCCACTTCCCAGTCGACGTTGAGGGTGCCGGGCGCGGCCACCGACACGCGGGTCCAGAGGATCACACGGTCCGAGAGCGGATCGCCGCTCGCGATGCCATGCTTGAACACCGTGTTGGAACCGTCGGGCGGAGGGGTGCCGCCACCGCCGCCTCCACCGATGCCGCCTCCGAAGCCCCCGCCTCCGCCACCGCCGCCACCTCCCCCGCAGGCGGTCAGGCCGATGCCGCCGCCCGAGAACATCGCGAACAGCACCGCGCTGCGCAGCAGCGAGCGTCGGGTGGTGCCGGTCAGGCCTGGGTGGGGGTCGATGCCGCCATCGGGATCGGCGTCGCGATCGCTATGGCTTGCCACTTCGTTCTTCTTCTCGTTCCGGGTACGCATGGCTGTCTCCTGATCCGCCGGCGGCGAGGCGTACGGCACGCCTCGATCCCCTCTCGACGTCGGGGCCATTGAAGGCGAGGACTTTGGTTTCTTGCGTAGGTTTTTGCCGATGCACGCGTCAGCCGCCGGCGCACGCACTGTCGGCCGGCACGCGCACTTCGGATCAGCGTGCCGTCCCGGAGACGGCGGCCGCGACGGCCGCAGGTTCGCGCTCCGTTCGCACGATGCGCCGGTGCGCCCACTCGGCCACGAACAGCGCCGCCGCGATGAACACCGCGCCGGCAAGGCCGAGGTAGTGGCTGCCGATCAACGCGAGCGCCGCGCCGCCGGCAAGCCCCGAGACCGACACGCCCACGTAGAGCGCGGCCGAATTCAGCCCCAGCAGCAACGGCGCCGCAGCGGGCGTGATGCCGATCAGCCGGTGCTGCTGCGGCACCAGCACGCCCCAGCCGCACACGCCCCAGACGATCAGCGCCGGCACCGCGGTCGCGAGCGAGGCGGAGCTCCAGGGCAGCAGCGCGAAATCGAGCGCGGCCAGCGCGATCGCCACATTGATGATGCGCCGGCTGCCGAAGCGGTCGGTCAGCCGTCCCGCGGCCAGGTTGCCGACCGTCGCGGCCACGCCCCACAGCAGCAGCAGGCCGGCCAGCACGCGCGCATCGCCGCCCGTTGCGCGGTCGAAGCTCGAACCGATGTAGGTGTAGACGAGAAAGAGGCCCGCATACACCAGCCAGGTGGTCAGCAGCGTGAGCAGCACGCGCGCATCGCCCAGCGGTGCCAGCCGGCGCGCGAGGCTCACGGCCGGCAGGTTGGGGATGTTCGGCAGGCGCCATGCGACGCCGGCCGCGGCGATCGTGCCGACGATGGCGACGAACCACATCGTTGCACGCCAGTCGAGCCAGCCTCCGATGAAGGTGCCCAGCGGCGCGCCCAGCGCGGTGGCGCTCGACAGCCCGGCGATCACGATGGCGAGCGCGCGGCCGCGCTGCTCGGGCGGTACCAGCGAGGCCCCCGCGGCGGTGGCGGTGGGGCTGAACATCGCCGCGCCCAGGCCGGCCACCAGGCGGCTGGCCAGCACCAGTTCGATGCTCGGCGCCACCGCGGTGATCACGTTGCCGACCACGAAGACGGCGAGGCCCGCGAGCAGCAGCCGCTTGCGCGGCCAGTGCGCGGCCGTTGCCGCGACGACCGGCGAGAGCAGCGCATAACTCAGTGCATAGAGGGTGACCATCTGTCCGGCCAATGCGACGGACACGCCGAGCGAGGCAGACACCTGGCCCAGCACGCCGGCCACGACGAAGCTGTCGGTGCCGATCGCAAACATGCCGGAGGCCAGAACGAGGAGGCGTTTGTCCATGGGGAACTCCACAAAAAAGACCCAACCTCGGTCGGGCGATGAAGACAAGATAGTTGCGTGACGAAACTTGGACTCTATTCTCTTAAGTTGCGTCACGCAACTTACGTGGCTAGAATAGCCCCATGTACAGAAAGACCTTTGACGGCATGAACTGCTCGATCGCGCGTGCGCTCGACGAAGTCGGCGAGTGGTGGAGCCTGCTCATCGTGCGCGAGTGCACGCTGGGCACCACGCGCTTCGACGACTTCCAGCGTCGCCTGGGCATCGCGCGCAATGTGCTCACCGCGCGGCTGAACAGCCTCGTGGCGCACGGCGTGCTGGAGAAGGTGCTGGCCGAAGGCAGCGAGCGCCGCAACGAATACCGGTTGACGGAAAAGGGCGAGGCCCTCTACCCCGCGCTCATGGCCTTGATGCAGTGGGGCGACCAGTGGTGCGGCCACAAGGCGCCGCTGCAACTGGTCGAGCACGCCACCGGCCAGCCCGTGGAACCCGTGGCCCTGCGCGCGGGCAAGCGCAAGCTCGGCCTGCACGACGTGCGCCTCGAACCCGGCCCGGGCGCAACGCCGAAGACCGCGGACATCATCGCGTCGCGGAACCGGGCCATCCTCGGCCTGGAATGAAGCCGCGGGCGCGCCGCCTCAGTCGCACTTCTCGAAGCGCTTGCACTCCGGCGCCACGCGAATCGACGTCAACGTGTTCTCGCCATCGATGTGCTTCGCGGTGAACCTCACCCACGCGCCTTCGGCAATGTCTGCGACCAATGCACGGTCGCGCACCCTGAAGGCCTGGACCGTGAAGGGCAGCTTGGCGCGGGGCAGCAGCTTGAGGCGCACGTAGAGCTTGCCGTCCGCTTCTTCCTTGAAAGACGCGATGCGGGCATAGGTGGTCACCGGCGCTGCCTGGGCGGCCGTGTCCGCAGGCTTCGCTTCAGCTGTTTGCGCGGCCGCGCCGTTCGCAGCGGCAAGGCTCAGGGCGAGCATGAGGAGGGAGGGCAGCATGGGGGGTACCTTTATTGAACCGTTGCAGCGCTCATTGAAACCGAGGGAGAACGGGAATATGTCATGCCCTCGATCCGAAGCCCGGGCCGGATTTTGGCATCATCGAAAAGCCATCAGCACTCTCTGCGCGGACCACCAGCTCGCGTCCACCGGCCTCGATGGACAGCGCCGAACCGGTCGAGTCCGCCACTCGGCTTTCGAACGGATCACTTCGCACAGCATGTGCAAGGAACCCATGAAATCTTGCTGCCCCCAGTGTTCCGCTTCGATTCCCGGCGGATTGCTTGTTTGCCCGGTTTGCGGCCTCCACGTCGATTCGGAAGCTGCCGAACGAGCGAGGGGAGAGCCCGACACCGGCCCCCGCTGGCTCTGGATCGTGTTCGTCGCGGTTCCGTTGCTGGTTGCAGGCACGGTAATTTTTGCCTTTCTGCTCTCGTGGAGCGGACCAAGAGGCGCCCTTCCGGGCTTGGCATTCATGGGAGTGGGCCTGTTCGTCATCGTGGCGAAAAGACCGATGGTCATGCTCTTTTCCCGTGCGTCCGGCGTTGCCGCAGTGGGCGTTCTGCTCTACATGTTCCTGCGCTAGCAACGTTTCGACTCATCAATAGGGTCCGATGCCCTTGACAGTACCGTCGTTCTATGTCGGCTGGCCAGGTACACAGAACACTTGCTTCAGCCTACATTTCGACGACAGAAAGGGGCCGGCTTTCCTTGACTGAACAGCGCCGGCAAATGGGAGATCGAATGCCGCTCTTGTTCCTGATGAGGTTGCAGCACACCCCGCTGCCCGTGCGGGTCGTGCAGCCCGAAGAAATCCGCAATGTCTCGGTGCTCGTCGCCACGGGCCTGATCGAGGCGGAGATCGCGCCTCTCAAGCCGACCGACCCCTATGCCGCGTCGCGGATGGCGACGGTGATGCGCATCACCGAGGACGGGCTGGCAGAAATCGCGAAGATGGGCGAGATGCCCAAGCTCGTGAAGACCTCGATGCAATTCGCCCGAGGGCTGCGCTTGATGTGAAAGGCCGCGACGCGTGGGAGCGCAAGGCACCCCCAACGCGTGCCACCGGTCATCGGCTCTCTCGATGGCCATGACCTGGCCGAATACATTGAACATGTGCCGCATGCCGGGTCTCCTTGGTGCGCTGCGCACGCAGCATAGACTCGGTGTTTTCCTTCGAGACTCCATGGAATTCGAGATCGCGCAATCCACGCCGACCGCGGCCAGCATCGCGATGCTGGTGCAGTCGCACTACAACCTCGGAGAAGTGATCGAGAGCGAGTTCCTGCGGCGCAGCTTCAACCAGGTCTACAGGCTGCGTTTTGCCAGCGGCCGGCAGGTGGTGGCACGCCTCTGTGCCGAGCGTCCGCGCGGCGGCCCCAATGCATCGTTCGAGGCCGCGGCGCTGGAGCACTGGGCAGCGCTCGGGTGCCGCGTCGCCCGCTGCCTGCCGGCTGCCGACGGCGAAGTGGCGATACACGCCATGCTGCCCGAAGGCCGCCGTGCGCTGATGCTGTTCGAGTACCTGGATGGCGAGGCCACCGGCGATTCGGCCGAGGACATCGAGGCCCTGGCGCACGGCCTGGCCGCACTGCACGCGGCCGGCCAAAGCTTGCAGGGAACGGGCAGCATCTATCGCCTGGACCTGGACTACCTCTTGATGAAGCCGCTGCAGGGGCTCTTGCGCGCGCCGACCATGACCGCGGAGCTGCGCACGCAGTTCGCGGACCTGGGACAGCGCCTGCACGACGGCATCCTGGCGCTGGGCGAACTCGCCCAGGTGCTGTGCCACGGCGATGCGCACGGGAGCAACAACTTCGTGGTGCCGGGTCCCGGGGGAAAGCGGGAGGCGGTGTTCTTCGACTTCGACGAGATCGGCCCGGGCTATCTCGCCTACGAGCTCGCGGTTTATCCCTGGAGCCTGTATCCGCGCGCACCGGACGTGCCGCCGAGCGACAAGGTGACGACGCAGTGGCGGCACTTCGTTTCAGCCTATCGCGAAGCGCGGCCCGTCGCGGACGTCGACCTTGCCGCCATCGCGCGCTTCATGGCGGTGCGGCAGTTCTGGCTGCTCGGCGAGTACGCGGGGCGCATTCCGGTCTGGGGCTCCCAGGCCATTCCGACCGACTACCTGCGGCGGCAGGTCGGCATGCTGCGCGCATGGGAAACGCTGGAGCTGCCGCTGTAGGAGCGCCTCGCGCCGCTACCGCCAGCCGGCGGAAGCGAAACGTACTGTGTCGGTTTCCAGCGTGGATACACAGGCATACGCCTTGTGCGTCGCGACGGCCCTGGCGCGCCCAAGATCCGGACATCGCCCATCCGCATCAAGGAAACACAGTGCCCTCCCTCCCGAACCTCCTGAGACCGCTCGCCGCCGCCAGCGCCCTCGCCCTCTTCTGCGCCGCATCGTGGGCAGAGGCCGCCACCGATCCCGCCCGCCCCGCGGCGGTGATTCCGGTCGCCTCGGAGGCGCCCGCGAAGCTCGTCGTGTATCCGCCGCTGGCCGAACCGCTGGCGCGCGGCGTCGTCATCGTTCAGTACCGGACCGAGAACCTGCGCATCATCCCGGTGTTCGGCAAGGCGGCCGTCGAGGTGTCGCCGCGGGTCGGCCACCTGCACGTGACGGTCGACGACCGGCCCGGCACCTGGGCCCACACGAGCGGCGACCCGATCATCGTGGTCGGCCTCAAGCCCGGGCTGCACAAGATGCTGATCGAGCTTGCCGACCCCAGCCACAAGATCCTCGGCAGCGAAACGGTCTCGGTGATCGTTCCGGAACCGAAGGCGGCGGAATCCCACGCGCACTGACCCGTCGATGGCCAGGTGGCCCCGGTTCATTCGATCGTGACCTTGCCGTCTTTCACGAGCTTGGCGAACTTGGTGGTTTCTTCGCGGATGCGGGCCGCCATGTCGGCCGGGCTGTCGCCGATCGGATCGGCGCCGATCGCGCGCATCCGCTCGCCGAACTCGGGCGACCTGATGATCCTGGCCATCTCGGCGTTGAGCTTCGCGACGATTTCCTTCGGCGTTCCGGCGGGCGCCAGCACGCCGAACCAGGTGCCGATGTCGAAGCCCTTGAGCCCGGCCTCTTCGAGCGTAGGCACATCGGGCAGCACGGCGGAGCGCTTGGCCGTGGTGACGGCCAGCGCGCGCAGTTTGCCGCCCTTGATGTGCTGCAGCACCGGCGTGATGGTGTCGAAGGACATGGCCACCTGGCCGCCGAGCAGGTCGGTGGTCAGCGGGCCGCTGCCCTTGTAGGGCACGTGCAGCAGGTTGACGCCGGTGCTGGCCTGGAACTGCGTGCCGATCAGGTGCTGCGCCGTGCCGTTGCCGTTGGAGCCGTAGGCCAGCTCCCTGGACGATGACTTGGCGAGTGCGACCAGCTCGGCGACCGACCTGGCCGGCGTGAGCGTTGCATTGACCACCAGCACGTTGGGCACCATCGCCACCGTGGTGATCGGCGCCAGGTCCTTCTGGAAGTCGTACGGCAGCTTCTTGTAGACGCTGGTGGCGATGGTGTGATGCACCGCGCCCATCAGCAGCGTGTGTCCATCGGGCCTGGCCTTGGCGACGTAGTCGGCGCCGAGCGTGGCACCGGCGCCCGGCTTGCTTTCCACGATCACGGGCTGGCCCAGGCTCCTGGACAGCGCATCGGCGAGTGCGCGGGCCAGCACGTCGGTGGTGCCGCCCGAAGGGAACGGCACGACCAGGCTGATCGGCTTGGACGGCCACGGCTCCTGCGCCGCCGACCAGGGTGCGGCGCACAGGCCGAGTGCCGCAACGGCGGTGGCCGCGAGGGCGCGTCGCCCGATGGCGAATCGTTGGATCTTCATGATGTCTTGTCTCCGGGTTGGCGGTCTGCGCCGTACTTGTTCGGTCTGCCGCAGGAACTGCTATGCGAGCTGCGCGCACACGGCCTGCGTGACCTGCGCGGTGGTGGCGGTGCCGCCGAGGTCCCGCGTGTGGAGCGCCGGGTCGGCCGTGACGGCTTCGACGGCCTTCATGACGCGCTGCGCGGCCTCGGATTCGCCGAGGTGCTCCAGCATCATCACGACCGACCAGAAGGTGCCGACCGGATTGGCCAGGCCCTGGCCCATGATGTCGAAGGCCGAGCCGTGGATCGGCTCGAACATCGAGGGATAGCGCCGCTCGGGATCGATGTTGCCGGTCGGCGCGATGCCCAGGCTGCCCGCGAGCGCGGCGGCCAGGTCGCTGAGGATGTCCGCATGCAGGTTGGTCGCGACGATGGTGTCGAGCGACGCGGGCTTGTTGATCATCCGCGCGGTGGATGCATCGACCAGTTCCTTGTCCCAGGTCACGTCCGGGAACTCCTTGGAGATCTGCAGCGCGATCTCGTCCCACATCACCATGGCGTGGCGCTGCGCATTGCTCTTGGTGATGACGGTCAGGAGCTTGCGGGGGCGCGACTGTGCGAGGCGGAAGGCGAAGCGCATGATGCGTTCCACGCCGGCGCGCGTCATCATCGAGACGTCGGTGGCGGCTTCGATCGGGTGGCCCTGGTGCACGCGGCCGCCGACACCGGCGTACTCGCCTTCGGAGTTCTCGCGCACGATCACCCAGTTCAGGTCGTCCGGCCCGCAGCGCTTCAGCGGCCCGTCGATGCCGGGCAGGATGCGCGTCGGACGCACGTTGGCGTACTGGTCGAAGCCCTGGCAGATCTTGAGGCGCAAGCCCCAGAGCGTGATGTGGTCGGGAATGTGCGGATCGCCCGCCGAGCCGAACAGGATCGCGTCCTTGTCGCGCAGCGCATCGAGGCCGCCTGCGGGCATCATCACGCCGTGCGCGCGAAAGTAGTCGCCGCCCCAGTCGAAGTTCTCGAACTCGAAGCTGAAACTGCGTTCGGCCTGGGCCAGCGCTTCGAGCACCTGCCGGCCGGCGGGCACCACTTCCTTGCCGATGCCGTCGCCGGGAATGGTTGCGATCTTGTACGTCTTCATGGGGGTTGGGTCCTTGGTTCGATGAGGCCGATTCTGTCGGTTGCACCCGAGGGCGCCGCGCAGTTAAAGTGAATCCATCCTTAACTGCAAGTCAACAATCAAGCGACCATGAACCCAGGCATCCAGCCCTCCGAACTGGGCTTCTTCGTGCAGATTGCGACCGGCGGCAGCCTGAGCGCCGCGGCCCGCAACCTGGGCGTGTCCACGCCGGCCGTGAGCAAGCGGCTGTCCCAGATGGAGCAGCGGCTGCGCACGACGCTGGTCAACCGCACCACGCGCCGCATGAGCCTCACGCCGGAGGGCGAGGTGTTCCTCGAACATGCGCGCCGCATCCTCGGCGAGCTCGACGACCTCGACCAGCTGCTGGCCAAGGGCAGGGGCTCGCCGAAGGGCCTGCTGCGCGTGAATGCCACGCTGGGGTTCGGCCGGATGCACGTGGCGCCCGTGATCTCGCGCTACAGCCGCCTGTGCCCCGACGTGGAGGTGCAGCTGCAGCTCTCGGCCGATCCGCCGCCGCTCACCGACGATGCCTTCGACGTCTGCGTGCGCTTCGGAGAACCGCCGGATGCGCGGGTGATCGCCAGGCGCCTGGCGCCCAACCGGCGGCTGCTGTGCGCCTCGCCCAGGTACCTGGCCCAGCGCGGCATGCCGGTGGTGCCGAGCGACCTGGCGCGCCACGACTGCATCGGGATCCGCCAGGGCAACGATGCCTACGGCGTCTGGCGGCTGTCGAGCGGAAAGGGCCGCCGCGAACACACCGAGAGCATCAAGGTGCGCGGCGCGCTGACCACCAACGACGGAGAGATCGCGGTGCGCTGGGCGCTCGACGGGCACGGCATCGTGATGCGCGCGGAGTGGGACGTCGCGCGCTATCTCGCGAGCGGCCGGCTGGTCCAGGTGCTGCCGCAGTACCGCACGCCCAATGCCGACATCCATGCCGTGTATGCGCAGCGGCACCAGCTCTCCTCGCGCATCCGGGTGTTCGTCGATTGCCTGGCGGAATCGTTCGCGAAAGCGCTCTTGCCGCCCGCCCCGCTGCCCTAGACTGTTGGCGTACGCCCAACGCACTGAAAAGGAAATCGATGCTTGAACTCCTGACGGACCCCCAGGTCTGGATCGCCTTTGCAACGCTCACTGCGCTCGAGCTCGTGCTGGGCATCGACAACATCATCTTCATCTCGATCCTGGTCGACAAGCTGCCGCCCGCCAGGCGCGAACTCGCGCGCCGCGTCGGCCTGTTCATGGCCATGTTCATGCGCATCGGTCTGCTGCTGGTGCTCGCCTGGATCGTCGGCCTGGTGTCTCCGCTCTTCTCGGTGCTGGGCAAGGACATCTCGGGCCGGGACCTGATCCTCATCCTGGGCGGGCTGTTCCTGATCTGGAAGAGCACGAGCGAGGTCCACCAGTCGCTGGAAGGCGGGCACGAGCAGAAGGCCAATCCGGTCACGGCCACCTTCGCCTCCGTCATCCTGCAGATCATGGTGATCGACCTGGTGTTCTCGCTGGACTCGATCATCACGGCCGTGGGCATGGTGGACGACGTGCGCGTCATGATCGCCGCGGTGATCGTGTCGGTCTTTCTCATGATGCTGTTCGCCGGACCGATCGGGCGCTTCGTCTCGAACCATCCGACCATCAAGATGCTCGCGCTGGCCTTCCTGGTGGTGGTGGGCGTGGTGCTGGTCGCCGAAGGCTTCGGACATCACGTGCCGAAGGGTTATGTGTACTTCGCGATGGCGTTCTCGCTGGGCGTGGAGATGCTCAACATCCGGCTGCGCAAGAAGTCGACCAAGGCCGTGGAACTGCGCCCGCCGCACATCCCCGGCGACTGAGGACCGAGGCAGGTCCGGCAGGTCCGGCGCTAGGCGCGCGCGAAGCGCGCCGGACCTTCCACCGTCCAGCCGTTGCCGCCCGCGGGATCGAGGTCGCGCTCGCACTGCGTGAGTCCCTCGTCCAGGTCCAGCGTGACGCCGATGCGCCAGTGACCGCCCGCGCCGCGCGCCACCTGCAGCATCGCGAAGCCGTTGCCGGTGCCCACGGCTGCGGTGGCCATGGTGGCGCGGAAGGCACCGGGCACGGTCCCGAGCTCGACTTCGCCGTCGAGCCAGAACGCGTCGGGCCGCGCATTGACGAAGGGCCAGGGCGCATACAGGCCCGAGGACACGACCGAGATCACCTCCACCGGCCCCGATGCCGACTGCAGCCAGAGGCTCGAAACGCTCGACATGTGCCGGTCGCCCGAGAGCACCACGACATGGCGCGCACTGGTGTCGCGCAGCAGTTCGAGCAGTGCACGCTGCGAGGCCGGGTACCCGCTCCAGTCGTCGAGCCCCAGGCGTTCCGACGGGTCGCCGAACACGGCGGCGCGCGGCATCGGGAACAGCGCCACGGGCGAGACGATGAACTTGGGCAAGCCGGCGGGCGCGGCCACCAGCCACTTCGCGAGATCGCCCATGCCGGCCCCGGCGCGGATCGCCGCCTGGGCGAGCGGCGTGGCGGCGCTCGCCGCTGGCGCGTCGGCGCGCAGCGTCCGGGCCTGCCGCATGCTGCGCGTGTCGAGCATGCAGAACGGGAAGCCGGCCGGCGCGATGCGGTAGTCGAAGGGCCGCTGGTCGCGGTGCGCCGCGGCGCCGTGCACCAGCTTGTGCTGCTGCGCGAAGTAGCCGTCGAGCGCGGCGCGCACCCCCGGCGTTGCGTAGGGGTCGGGCCCCGGCGTCCAGTCGTCCATCACCTCGTGGTCGTCGAGCAGCGGATAGGTCGGCAGCGACGCCATCACCTGGCGCAGCGCCTCCAGCCTGAAGGTGAGCGCATAGGCCTGGCCCACGTCGTCGCCGCCGGCCGGCACGAAGAGCCCCGCCGTCTGGTCGACATACACCTGGTCGCCGGCCAGTACCAGCAATTGCGGCCTGTGC
The DNA here is from genome assembly GCF_040546685.1 of Variovorax sp. OAS795. Taxonomy (NCBI): domain Bacteria; kingdom Pseudomonadati; phylum Pseudomonadota; class Betaproteobacteria; order Burkholderiales; family Comamonadaceae; genus Variovorax; species Variovorax sp. OAS795. Next base: position 765,387 of record NZ_JBEPOH010000002.1, on the reverse strand, counting down.
GGTGGCGCGAGCAGTTCGAGCCGCTGAGCCAGCCGCCGGTACGAAGCCTGCGCGGGCACGCGATCGACCAGGCCCGGCACGTACTGGCAGCTCGCCAGCGCGAAGCACAGCGAGGCCTGCGCCGGCTCGCCCTCGAGCTGCACGGCGCCGGTCCATGCCGGATCGAGGCGCACCACGGCGCGCTCGCGCTGCGCGTCGGTGGCCGCGTCCAGCGTTCGCATCACCTCGACGCGGACCGGCTCGATGGGCTCGTCCTGCGGCGCCGCGAACAGCCCGGCGGCGAGCCTGCGGCCCAGCACTTCGACGGGCCCGCGCGCCACCGGCAGGTCGTCGTGCACGGTCAGCACCGCAAAGCCCTGGTACTCGGCGAGCCGGTCGTCGAAGAGGTCGATCTCCAGCGCCTCCTGCTGCAGCGTCTCGCGCGTGGTCGCAAGGCCCACCATCCACGGGTAGTCGAAGCACCAGCGCCCCGCGCGGCGCCAAGCGGGCACGAACACCACGGCGCGCGCCGACACATGGGCCGGCGGCGCGCGCAGCGCCAGGCGGCAATGCAGCCGTCCCGCGTTGCCGCCCGAACGGCTCGCATGGCCGAGCCAGGGGCCGGTCCACGGCAGGCGGGCCAGCCAGTCGGGCGGCACCGGCCTGCCGGCGCCGGGCTTCTTGTCGAAGACTTCGAGGAAGCGCACGATGTGCGGGAACACGTCGGTGCAGGCCTTCTCGCCGATCAGCGTGTCCTGGTGCCCGTAGGCGCCGAGCACCAGCAGCTGGTGCGGCGTGCCTTCACCCAGGAACAGGTCGCCGCCGGAGGGCCTCGAAGGGTCCGACGGATCCGGCAGCGCCGGCGGTTCCCGCGACAGCCCGCCATCCTTGCCGAACACGCGCTTGAGCAGCCAGAAGCTCTCGTACGAGCCGCGCCAGTCGAACACCGCGTTGCGCTGCCCATGCAGCATGAAGACCGGAAAGCCGAAGCGCTCGCCGAGCTGCTCGAAGCCCACGGCGTGGGCCTGGCCCCCGGCGTCGGTCAGCACCTCTTCGCGCGCATAGTGGCCGACCTGCGCGAGGCCCCGCAGCTTGACGAAGCCGTAGATCGAATCGAGCGCATCGAGCGTGTCCTTGCCGATGTTGTGCAGCCGCATGGTCTGGCCGAAGATCGCATCGGCCCGGTGCCGCACAGCTGCAAAGCCCGGCGCGCTGCGCAGGCGCGCGGCTTCGCCGTCGTCGTCGGCATAGGGAAAGGTCGCCAGCAGGCCGTCGACGAGCAGGCGCTTCATGGGCGTGAGCGCGGGGCGCGTGTCGAACTCGTCCACGCCGATGAACTGCTGCAGGTAGCCCGCCACATAGCCGCGGAACCGGTTGAAGGCCGTGGCGCGCAGCAGCGGCCCGACCTGCGACAGCACCACCGCGCCGATGGACGCATGCAGGCCCGGCAGGCGCAGCACCGCCGCACTGAACATGGCGGCGCCGATGCAATGCGCCACCACGTCGACCTGGACCGGTGCCGCACCGGCCGGCATGGGATACGCCGCCTGCACGGTGCGCAAGGCGTCGGGAATGTCGGCCTCGGCCACTTCGTCGAACGACCAGTAGGCACGCGGCGGGCATGCAAAGCCGATGCTGGTGCGCAGGTCGAGCAGCCAGACCTCGCGCCCGGCCTCAAGCAGCGTGTGCACCAGGTTGCCGGGAATGCTCCTGTGCGCGAAGGTGGAACCGCTCGCGCCGTAGCCGTGGATCAGCATCACCGGCCGCGTGCCCGCGCGGCGCACCGGCGGGCGGTAGCGCGACAGCAGCCGCGGCGGCGTGCCGGGCGTGCCAGCCACGGCTGCGATGTCGACCGGCTCCGGCTGCACGCCATTCACCTCGCCAGGCAGGCGCTCCCAGTCGTGCAGCGGCGAATCGGGCGGCGGCACGAAGCTCAGCAGGTGGATCTGCAGCACCATGCGCAGCACCCAGAGCGCGAGCTCCGCAAGGTCGCCGAGCTGGTTGGGCATGTCCTGCTGGTGCTCGACGCGCAGGAGCGGCTGCAGCTGCTCCACGAAATACGAAGGGTCCAGCACCATCCGGCCGAGCGGCTTCGTCCCTTGCGCGTCGACCTGGCGCAGCTCGCCCTCGCTGAGCTGGCGCCACGGGTTGCCGCCCTCGACGAAGGCGATGCGCTTGGTGAGCCGCAGCCGGTCGCCCACCTTCAGCGGCGCACCGTGCTCGACGCGCTCCACGGTCCAGTCGTATTCGATCAGCCGCGCCTGGCCGAGGTGCGAGCACAGCGCCAGCAGGTCGGCCATGACCGGGCCGTCGAAGGCCACGCCGTCCTCACCTTCGTCGTTGCCGTCGACCGCGGTCGCCGCGGGCGCGCGTGAAGCGATCAACACCTTCGCGAGCGCCAGCAGCTTCCTTCGCGCCAGCGCATGGCTGCGCAGGATGCGCTCGATGCTGTCGCTCTTCTCGCGCACCAGCATCGAGGCGGTGCCGCTGCAATACGCGACGGGCGCACCGTCGCCCTCGCCGAAGCGCAGGCGCACCAGCGGCTGGGCCAGCGCGCGCGGCGTGGCACGCAGGGCCGGCACGTCGACGGGCTCGAACGCCACCTCGGCGCTCAGCGCGAAGGCCTGGCCGTCGATCTGCACGCGGCCCGTCATGCGCTCGCGCAGCGAGATTCGCGTGGGCGCGGGCGCGCGAGGCAGGCTCAGGTCGCGGCGCAGCGGCCGTTCCGACGGCGGCGGCTGCGACGCTGCGGCCAGCGCCAGGCCCCACTGCGCGGCCAGCATCGGCACCGCGCGCTCGGCCAGCGCGGCGATGGTGAGCGAGGGATTGATGCCGAGCGAGACCGGCACGATCGAACCGTCGAGCACCGCGAGCCCCGGCAACAGCGACGGCGAAGCGGACGCGCCGTCGAACACGCGGCCCCAACTGTCGACCACGCCCTGCGCGGGGGTGTCGGCCATGCGGCAGCCGCCGAGCGGATGCACCGTAAGCACCGAGCCCGGCGCATCCAGCAGGCCCGAGAGGCTGCGAAAAGGCGGCAGCGGATTCCACAGCGGGCTGGGCAGCACGCGTCCGCCGAGGCCGCCTTCGCCGTCGTGCACCGCATGCAACGCACGCATCTGGGCCGCGAACACCGGAAGGGCCGCAGCCTTGTGCCACGCGACGCGCACCCGTGCATCGGCCAGCAGCGCCTCGCGGCCGCCATCGCCGGCCAGCTCGATGCGGCCGGCGGCGCCGTCGTCGCCCATCATTCCGTAGACCGGCGTGCGGCGCAGCATCGCGTCGTCCAGGGCCAGCGGGTCGCGCGCCTCGTCGGGCGCATGCAGGTCGAGGTCCGTGTCCGCGAGCGCATGCAGCGCGCCGGTGGTGGCGACCACCTCGGCCAGCAGGCGGCGCAACGGCGCGGGAATGGCGAACTCCTCGATCACCAGCGGGCGCCCTTCTTTTTCTGCGCGCGTGCGCAGCAGCCCGGTGATGGTCGGCCCGATGCCGCGCTGCGCCGGCGCCTCGCCCTCGGTTGCGCAGGACAGCGCTTCGGCGTCCTGCCCGGCCGCCACCGCGATCATGTCGCCGTTGGCCGAAAAGCCCTGGCCGAGCGCCTGCGAGACGGGCAGTCCCGCATCCCTGGAGCGCAGCAGCAGTTCGGTGGAACCGAGCGTGCCGGCGGCCACCACGACCTGCCGGGCGCGCACCACGTAGGGCCTCGCGTTGTCGGTGCGTGCCTTGCGGCGGTCGGTGAAGAAGAACTCGACCGCATAGCCGGCGCCTGCCGGGAGGGCCGCGATGCGATGCGCGGTGCCGCCGGTGAACAGCCGCGCACCCTCTGCACGGGCCAGCGCCAGGTAGTTGGTGTCCAGCGATTTCTTGGCGCGGTGGTTGCAGCCGCTCACGCAATCGCCGCAGCGCAGGCACCGGTGCATCGCCACCTGCGCCGGGGTGCGCGTGCCGTCGGCGAAGGCGATCGCGACATGGGCCTTGCCGCGCGAGGCGCCGGGCAGCCGCTCGCCGGCCCTCATCAGGGAATCGAGCTTGGAGACGCTCTCGGGGATCTGCTCCAGCGCCAGCATGGCCTCGGCCTGGACGTAGCCCGGCGCCAGCGCCGCGAGGTCCAGGCCCGCGGGCCACGCGCCGGCCGCGAAGGCATCGGCCGTGGCGCGCTCCATCACCGCCGCGTTGATGAGCGAGCCGCCGCCCAGCCCGTTGCCCACTAGCGCATTCACCTCGCCGCCCAGGCGCAGGTCGAACAGCCCGGAAGCATTGCCGCGCGCGGGGCGGCCGTCCTGCATGCTGAAGCGCACATGGCCCGGCAGCTCCGCGAAGGTGGCGGGAAATTCGCCCGGCAGGTATTCGCTGCCGCGCTCCAGCAGGTAGACCCTGGCCGTCGCGCCGTCCGCGGCTTGCGCGCCCGCGAGCCGCGCGGCCGCCACCGCGCCGCCGTAGCCGCTGCCGATGACCAGCACCTCGCAGTGCAGCGCATCGGGCGGTGCCGCAAGGATCTCCCGCACCAGCACCTCGGCCCCTTCGGAGAGCAGGCGATCGCCGTCGTTCATGTTCGACTCCTCGCGCGATGGCTCGCGGATTTTTCAGGAACCTTCGATGGCTGCGGCCAGCGCGCGGCCGAGCCCCCGGTCGTCGACCGGCTTGCGCAGCAGCGGCAGCGCCTGGCGCCGCGCGGCCTCGACCACGGCCGGGCCGGTGTCGGCGGTGACCATGACGATCGGCAGTGCGGGCAGTGCGGGCGATGCGCGGCGCTGCCCGCGCAGCCGCTCGGCGGCTTCGAAGCCCGAGACGCCGCCGCCGAGCCGGCAGTCGACCACCACCGCGTCGGGCTCCCCGACCTGCGCCAGCGCCTCGTCGAGCGTGGCGGCGGACAGCACGCGGCAGCCCATCGCCCCGAGCGCGTTGAGGTAGGCGCCGCGCACCATCGGGTCGTCCTCCAGCACCAGCACGCAGCGCCCGGCCAGGCTCCAGGGCGCGCCGCCGCGCTCACCTTCGGGTGCGCCGGCGTCCGGCATGGCGCGCGGCAGCCGCAGGCGGAAGCAGGCACCCGCACCGAGGCTGGACTCGAGCTCGACCGGCACGCCCAGCAGTTCGGCCATGCGCCGCACGATGCCCAGGCCGAGGCCGTGCCCCGCGGCATGCGCAGCGGCGGCGCCCACCGCCTGGAGCTGCACCAGGTCCTCGAACACGAGGCGATGGTTCTCGGGCGCGATGCCGGGGCCGCGGTCCTGCACGGTCAGCTCGACCTCGCCCGTCGATGCGCCGGGGGCATCGCGCACGCAGACCTGCACTTCGACCTGCCCACCCGTGGGCGAGAACTTGATCGCGTTGTCCACGAGGTTGGCCAGCATGCGGCGCAGCAGGTCGGGGTCGGTCTGCACTTCCAGGCCCGGCGGACAGTCCGCGCGCAGCCCGACATCGCGCGCCGACGCCGCCGCGCCGAAGCTCGCCACCACGGCGGTCAGCAGCCGGTCGATCCGCACGCGCTGGGGCTGGGCAACGACCACGCCGGCATCGAGCTTGGAGACATCGAGCAGCGCGTCGAGCATGGCGCGCAGCTGCTCCAGGCTGCTGTCGACCACCTCGACGATCGCGCGCGCATCGGGCGCCATCGCCACGTGCCGCAGCGCGCCCACGTTGAGCGCCATTGCCTGCAGCGGCTGGCGCAGGTCGTGGCTGGCGCCGGCCAGGAAGCGGCTCTTGTCGTTGTTGGCGCTCACCGCCTGGTCGCGCGCGATGGCCAGCTGCGCGCGCTCGAACTCCAGCGACTGGGCCAGCGCCTGGTTCTCGGCGCGGATGCCGAACGACTCCTCGAAGGTCGCGAGGTTGCGCCGCGCGAAGCGCGTCTGCACGCCGAAGAACATCAGCACCAGCGCGCCCACGCCCCAGCCGAGCCAGCCGCCGGCCAGCAGCCACATGGCTGCGGTGGGCACGAAGAGCAGGCCCGCGTAGACCAGGAAAGCGGGCATCACGGTGGCGCTGGTGGACACCGCGCCCGCACCCCACGACACCAGGATCATCGTCAGGACGGCATCGAGCGTCGGGTCGAGCTGCACCATGAACAGCGCCGCCGAGCCGTTGCAGGCGCCGATCAGCACGTTCCAGTTCACGGTGGCGCGCAGCCGCTCGCCGATGGGGCGGGTGCGGTCGGCGGCCATGCGCGCGAGCGCCGCGGCGCGCCACTCGCGGCTGGCGATCACGGCCGCGAACCAGCCGAGCACCCAGGGCGCCGGAACGTCGCGCCACACGATGGCCGCCACCACCACGGCGGTGAGCAGGATCTGCCAGCGCAGGCCCACGGCCTGCTCCGCAACCACCTGCAGGCGCCGTTCGTCGAGCTCGTCGCGCGCGGCGGCCATGCTAGGTGGCCTCGAGCGCCCATGCCGCCTGCGCGTCGAAGACGCGGCACAGGGCGTCGGTGCGGTTGCGCGCGCCCAGCGCCCGGTAGACCATCGACAGGTGCACCTTCACCGTGCCCTCGGCAATCAGCAGCTGGCGCGCGATCAGCTTGGCCGGCATGCCGCGGATGGCCAGCGCCAGCACCTGGCGTTGGCGCGGAGAGAGCTCGACGCGAAGGAAGCGGGCGAGGTCTTCGCGCGGCAGTTCGTCGGCGTCGCGCGCGCGGGTCACGTCGTCGGCCAGCACGAACTCGGCCGGCAGGTAGACCCGGTGGCGCAGCACCACGCGCAGCGCCGCCTCCATGTCCTCGAGCCGGTACGACTTGGGAATGAAGCCGGCCGCGCCGGCCTCGATGACCTCGCGCACGCGCTGCGGCGAGCTCTCGGCCGACTGCATGCACACGGGCGTGGCCTCGAAGTGCGCCTTCACGGCCTTGAGCGCGGCCACGCCGGAGAGCTGGGGCAGGTGGTAGTCGAGCAGCAGCAGGTCGATGCCGGCGGCGTCCAGCTGGCAGGCCTGTTCGGCGTCCCGCACGGCTTCGAAGTGGAACGGGCGGCCGGGTTCGATCTCGGCGGCCATGCGCTCCAGCAGCAGGCGCGTGCCGTTCCAGACGATCTCGTGGTCATCGACCAGCAGAACCTTCATACAGGCCTCTCGTCTACGTTGACCCTCCCCGTGCTGGATGCAGGTTAGCGCAAAGGCCCCCAATAAGCGAGCGCCCGCACCTACACCAAAGGCCTAGTCCGACGGCCACCCGCACCCTGCCGCGGGACTAGGCCGTGCCCTCGGTCGCGGAGCGGCGGCGACCTAGGCGCTGCGTTCAATTGTTGCGGCGGACGCCGCGCGGAAGACTGCCTGCATCGATCGCCACTTTGCATCCGATGCACCGAGGACCGCCATGAACACCCCACCGTCTCTTGCCGCATGGCGTGCCGCATGCGAACCGCTTGCGTGCCGGTTCTGCATCGCCGCGCTGCATCACATGGAGCTCGCCCGCGTGCTGTGCGCCGCGGCCTTGGCGCTGCTCTCGCTGCTGGCGGGCTGCGCCGCGCTGCCGGGCGAGGTGCACCGCATCGCATCGCATGCGCGCACCGACGTGGAAGACAGCGCGCTTGCACGCATTGCCGCGGCGTCGCTGCCGGACATGGAAGGTGCGGCGGGCGAAGCCACCGAGATCTCCGGCGTGCGCCTGCTGCCGGGCGGCGACCAGGCCTTCGATGCACGCATCGCGCTCGCGCAGGCCGCGCGCCACACGCTCGATGCGCAGTACTACGTGGTGGCCGACGACGCCTCGGGGCGGCAGTTCCTGCGCGCGCTGCGCGATGCGGCCGCGCGCGGCGTGCGCGTGCGCCTGCTGGTGGACGACCTGTACACCGGCGGAGACGACCCGATGCTGGCCGGCCTGGCCACGCACGGCAACGTGCAGGTGCGCGTGTTCAACCCCCTGCCCGTGCGCAGCGGCGGCCTTCGCACGCGCGTGCTGCTGTCGCTGCACGAGATCGGCCGCGTGAACCGGCGCATGCACAACAAGCTCTTCATTGCCGACAACAGCTTCGCGATCACCGGCGGGCGCAACATCGCGGACGCGTACTTCGGGCGCAGCAAGCCGGCCAACTTCATCGACATGGACGCGCTCGTGGCCGGGCCCGCGGTGCGCGCGCTGTCGGCGAGCTTCGACGCCTTCTGGAACGGGCCCCTCTCCTACCCGTTCGAGGCCATCGCATCGGGCGGCGGCACGGCGGCCGGTGCGCGCGAGCGCTTCGCCGCGGTGCTGAGCGAGCTCGGCCCCGTGCTGCCGCCGGCCGACGAGCGCGATGCGCTGGGACGTGGCCCGGTCGGCGCGCAAATCGCGCAGGGGCGGGTCGACCTGGTGCCCGCGAAAGTGCGCGTGGTGGCCGACGCCGCCATGCAAGGCGCTGCGGTCGACGATGCCGGCGGCAGCCCCGACGAGCCCGAAGGAACGCTGCGCCGTGAAGGCCCGGCAATGGGCCCGGTGATGGCCGCGAACCTCGACCTTTTCAGGACGGCGCGCGCCGAGGTGCTCGTCGTCTCGCCCTACTTCGTCCCCATGCCCCGCATGATCGAAGCGCTGGCCGATGCGAGCCGCGGCGGTGCGCGCGTGGCGGTGATGACCAACTCGCTCGCCACCACCGACGAGCCGCTGGTGCACCACGGCTATGCACGCTACCGCGGCGCCCTGCTGCAGATGGGCGCCGCGCTCTATGAGCTCATGCCCGCCAGCGAACCGCATCCCGCCTGGAGCGGCACCGAAAGCGCGCGAGGCTCTCTCGGCCGGCTGCACGCCAAGCTGGCAGTGATCGACCGGCGCTGGTTCTACGTGGGCTCGATGAACATGGACCGGCGCTCCGCGCACTGCAACACCGAGCTCGGCCTGATCGTCGACAGCCCCGCGCTCGCCGCCGAGCTGGCCGACCTGATCCAGCGCGTGCGCATGCCCGCGAGCTTTGCCGTGAGCGCCGCGCCGGACGGCGGCGGCCTGCAATGGAGCTTCCTGCGCGACGGGCAGCGCCGGGTGCTGCGCCGCGAGCCGGAAACGAGCTGGCCGCAGCGCCTGCGCTGGTCGCTGCTGTCGCTGGTGGTGGACGAGGACCTCCTGTGACGCACGGAGCGGCGATCCGGATCGGCAGCGGCCGCGGTGCTTGACATGCGTTCTGCAAACACATATGATACGCATCATGCGAAACGCAAAGCACAACGCTAGGACAGCCGCCAAGGAAGCGTCGCATGAGCGCATCGTCTCCGCGGCCGCGCGGGCGATCCGCCGCAGCGGCTATGACGGCACGGGTGTGGCCGACATCATGAAGGAGGCCGGGCTCACGCACGGCGCCTTCTATGCCCACTTTCCGTCCCGCGAGGCCATGCTGGCCGAAGCCGCGGCCCGTGCATGCGCCGAAACGGCCGCCGCAACCGCCAGCGTCGTGGCCAGCGTGCCGTCGGAACAGGCCCTGGCTTCCATGATGCGCACCTACCTTTCGCCCGAGCATGTGGCGCAGGTGGAGCTAGGTTGCCCGCTGGCGGCACTGGGCTCCGAAACGCCGCGCCAGGCGCCCGAAGTGCGCCGCGTGACCACGCGCCACATCAAGGAAATGATCGATTTCGTCGCTCGCCAGTCGCCGGACTGGGGGCAGCCCGCTGCCCACGAACGCGCACTCGCGACCGTCGCCACGCTGGTGGGCACGCTGGTGCTGGCGCGCGCGGTCGACGAACCCGCGCTCTCGGCCAGCCTGTGCGAGGCGGCGCTGAAGCAGCTGGCCGCGCGCTGATTCCGGCGCCGTGCAGCCATGCCCTTCTTCTTCGCCCATAAATATGATGCTCATCATGCGAAACACGACCAAGCGGGTGGCGTTCGCGGCGCCGCTGCCGTTCCGTTCGCACACCCGCTCCAGCCCTGAACAAGGAAAGACATGAAAGCACTCACCTTCAAGCGCTACGGCAAATCGCCCGACATCGGGTTCACCGAGGTACCCCGCCCCACCCTCGAGCCCGACGAGCTGCTGGTGCAGGTGCACGCCGCGGGCGTCAACCCGATCGACAACATGATCCCGACGGGGCTCTTCAAGGCTGTCGTGAAGTTCGAGTTTCCGGCCACGCTGGGCAGCGACCTCGCCGGCGTGGTGATGGAAGTCGGCAGCCGCGTGACCCGCTTCAAGCCAGGCGATGCGATCTTCGCCAGCATTTTCGACACGGGCGCGGGCTCGATCGCCGAGTTCGCGGCGGTACCCGAAGGCGCTGCCGCGCTGAAGCCGGCCAACCTGGACTTCGTGCAGGCCGCATCGATGCCCATGGTCGGGCTCACTTCGTGGCAAGCACTGAAGGAGCGCTTGAAACTTCAAGCCGGCCAGCAGGTGTTCATCCCGGCGGGCTCCGGCGGTATCGGTACGTTTGCCATTCAGCTGGCCAAGCACCTGGGCGCCAAGGTCGGAACGACCACCAGCACGGGCAACGTCGAACTGGTACGCGGCCTCGGCGCCGACGAGATCGTCGACTACAAGAAGCAGGAATTCGAGAACGTGCTGCGCGGCTACGACGCGGTGCTGGGCACGGTGCGGGGCGACGCGATGGAAAAGGCGGTCGGCATCCTCAAGCCGGGCGGCGCGATGGTCTCGCTGGTCGGGCCGCTGGACGCGGCGTTCGCCCGGGCGCGCGGGCTGAACTTCGTCCTGACCTTCGTGTTCGCGATGATGAGCCGAAAGATCAAGCGGCTCGCAAAGCAGCGCGGCGTCAGCTACTCGTTTCTCTTTGCCCGCCCCGACGGGCACCAGCTCGCCGAGATCGGCGGACTCCTCGCGGCCGAGCGCATCCGCCCGGTGATCGACAAGGTGTTTCCGTTCGAGCAGGCGAAGGAAGCCCTCGAGTACCTCGCCCAGGGACGCGCCCGGGGCAAGGTGGTCGTCAAGGTGCGATAGGGGCAAGCGGTACAGGTCCCCTTCTTTTTTATCCATTTGGAGATTCCCATGAAGATCGAGAATTCCGTCGCCCTGGTCACGGGCGCCAATCGCGGCATCGGCCTGGCATTCGCACGCGAGCTGCTCGCGCGCGGTGCCCGCAAGGTCTACGTGGGTGCACGCGACACCGCCACCATCACGCAAGCCGGCGTCCAGGCCCTTCGGCTGGACGTCAACAATCCCGAAGACGTGGCCGCCGCCGCGGCATTGGCAACCGACGTGACGCTGGTGGTCAACAACGCCGGCATCGCCCAGCCCGGCGGCTTTCTCGCGGCCGACAGCGAAGAGGTGGCGCGGCGCATCTTCGAGACCAACTTCTTTGCGGTCCTGCGCGTGAGCAAGGCCTTTGCGCCGATCCTCAAGGCCAACGGCGGCGGCGCTCTGCTCAATGTGCTGTCGGTCGCCTCGTGGGTCAATGGCGGCGAGCTGGCCGCCTATTCGGCGAGCAAGTCGGCCGCGTGGTCGCTCACCAATGCGCTGCGCACCGAGCTCGCGGCGCAGAAGACCCAGGTGCTGGGGCTGCACATGGCCTATGTCGACACCGACCTCACGCGTGGCTTCGATGTGCCCAAGTCGAGCGCCGAGGACATCGTCGCGCGCGCGTTCGACGGCCTCGAAGCCGGCGCCGACGAGGTGCTGGCCGATGAGCTCACCCAGCAGGTCAGGCGCGGCATGACCGCGCCCAGGCCCAGCTACCTGCCGCAAACGGCCTGACGCGTTCACGCACCACCGGAGACAGCGCAATGCGCCATTCGTCCAAAGCCGCCGCGCTCGCCCTCGCGTTGGCCGCATCGGCCCTTTCGCAACCGGCCGGGGCCGCCGATGCACCGGCCGACGGCACGAGGACCCGTGCACCGTCCACGGACCTGGCGCCGCGCGTGACCTGGGCCAACGTTCCCACGCAATCCATCTCGGCGGGCGGCATCGACTTCGCCTACCGCGAGATGGGAACGCAGAACGGCGGCACGCCCGTGGTGTTCCTGGTCCACCTGGCCGCGGTGCTGGACAACTGGGATCCGCGCATCATGGACGGTATCGCGGCCAGGCACCACGTGATCGCCTTCGACAACCGCGGCGTCGGCGCGAGCAGCGGATCGCCCTCCAGCGCGATGGAAGAGATGGCCGACGACGCCATCACCTTCATCAAGGCGAAGGGCTTCGGGCAGGTCGATCTCTTCGGCTTCTCGATGGGCGGCATGATCGCGCAGGAGATCGTGCTGAAGGAGCCGCAGCTCGTGCGCAGGATGATCCTCGCGGGCACGGGCCCCGCAGGCGGCGAGGGCATCAGCACGGTGGCCCGCGTCGCCAACTACGACCTGCTGCGCGGCCTGTTCACGGGCCAGGATCCGAAGCAGTTCCTGTTCTTCACGCGCACGCTCGGCGGCATCGAGTCGGGCAAGGCCTTCCTGCAGCGGCTGAAGGAACGCACGGACCACCGCGACAAGGACATCACGATCACCGCCTACATGGCGCAGTTGCGGGCACTCGCGGCCTGGGGCAAGAAGGCGCCCGTCGACCTGTCGGTGGTGGAGCAGCCCGTGCTCGTCGCCAACGGTGACGACGACCGCATGGTTCCGACATCGAACTCGCACGACCTGGCACGCCGGCTTCCGCACGGCACGCTGGTCATCTACCCCGATGCGGGACATGGCGGCATCTTCCAGTTCCACGCGGAGTTCGTGCCCACCGCGCTGGCGTTCCTCGCGCGATAAAGCGGCGAGGAGTCTCATCGCCGCAGTCAGGCGCCCGGCATCCGGGGCACCCCCGCGATCGACTTGTCCACTGCGGCAAGGGCCTCCGCGCGCAGTGCCGACGCCGAGGCCGACCGGTCGTGCTGGATCAGCAGCACCGCGACCATGCCGATGACGGCCGGAATCGCGATGGCGATGAAATTCTGGTGCAGCGGGAGGTTCATGCCCACCAGCACGCCGATCAGGATCGGCGCCAGGATCGCGCCGCTGCGGCCGACGCCCAATGCCCATCCGAGCCCGGTGGCGCGCACGGCCATTGGATAGAACTGGCCCGCGTAGGCGTTGGCCACGATCTGCGTGCCGATGGTCGAGGCGCCGGCCAGGCCGATGAGGACGAACAGCGCCGGCGTCGGCATCTTGTAGCCCAGCAGCGTGAGCGAGACGGCCGCCAGCGCATACATCCCCGCGAGCACGTACTTGATGTGGAAGCGGTCGGCGAGCCATCCGCCGCCGATGGCGCCGACCATGGCGCCGACGTTCAGCACCAGCACGAAGGTCAGCGCCGAGCCGAGGCTGTAGCCCGCCCCCGCCATGAGCTTGGTGAGCCATGAACTCAGCGCGAAGACCATGAACAGGCACATGAAGAAAGCGATCCAGAACATCACCGTGCTGAACCCCCGGCCGTCGTAGAAGAGGTGCTTGATCGGCGCGCTGTCGGCCCGGTCCTTGGCGGGCACCACGAAGCTGTCGGTGGCCACGGGCCGGTAGCCCGGCTCCAGGCGTGCGGCGATGTTCCTGAGCTCGTCGACGCGGCCCTTGGCCAGCAGGAACGGCATCGATTCGGGCATCGACTTCAGGATGAACGGGATCAGCAACACCGGCACGCCCGCCGCGAAGAAGACCGACTGCCAGCCATAGCTCTCGATCAGTCCCTTGCCGAGGATCGCGGCGATGATGCCCCCGACCGCATAGCCGCTGAACATCAGCGTGACGAGCGTGGCGCGTATCTTCTTCGGCGAGTACTCGGTCATCTGCGCCACCACGTTCGGCATCACGCCACCGATGCCGAGCCCCGCGAGAAAGCGCATGGCGCTGAACGCCAGCGGCGTCTCGGCCAGCCCCGCGGCCGCCGTGAAGACGCTGAACAAGGCCACGCAGATGGCGATCGCGCGGGGCCGGCCGATGCGGTCGGCGATGGTGCCCATGAAGATGGCGCCGAACATCATGCCGAAGAGCGCGGAGCTCACCATGAAGCCGGCGTTGGTCGCATCCACGCCCATCTTCTTCATGATCGATGGCAAGGCGATGCCGACCACCGCGAGGTCGTAGCCGTCGAACACGATGATGAGCGCACACCAGAGCAGCACGAGGCCGTGGAAGCGGTTGAAGCGAGCATCGTCTGCCAGCTTGTGAAGGTCGATCTGACGCATGGCGCTTGTCTCCGATTCGAATGGCAAAGGTGCCTGGTGCGCCGCCCGCGTCTCGCAATGGAAGTTGCGGCACCGGCAGCGATGGAGGCGATCATGGTCGTGCCGTCCCGCGGGGTCCAACGCATTTTCCGGATGCCCTCTATGCGGCTCGTGAATGTTGGGGCGGGTCTACCCACAGGCCGTGGGCGCCCATGCGATCCCCGAATGCGCGCTATCACCGATCTTTGTTGGACCGCCCTTGCCCGCTCTCATAGATTGCCCTCAGGTCGAGCGCCGCTGTGGCGCTGCCGTCGGTCAGCTGTTCGCGGCAATGCCCGCGCAAAAGGAGACAGGTATGCAAGGAAAGATCGGACTCGAGGAACATTTCGCGATTCCCGAAACGCTGCAGGATTCGGCCGGCTTCGTGCCCGGCGCGTATTGGCGCGAGCTCAGCATGCGCCTGCTCGACCTGCACGAGGTGCGCCTGCGCCAGATGGACGCGAACGGCATGGAGATGATGATCCTGTCGCTGAACGCGCCCGCCGTGCAGGCGGTGCCGGACCCGAAGAAAGCCTATGAGCTCGCGGTGCGCGCCAACGACTTCCTGGCCGAGCAGGTGGCAAGGCGGCCCGACCGCTTCCAGGCCTTTGCCGCGCTCCCGATGCAGGACCCCGACAAGGCCACGGAGGAGCTCGAGCGCTGCATGACCCAGCTGGGCTTTCGCGGCGCGCTGGTCAATGGCTTCTCGCAGGTCGGCACGGCCGACAATGCCGTCTACTACGACGCGCCTCAGTACGCATCGTTCTGGGCCGCGGCGGAGCGGCTGGATGCGCCCTTCTACCTGCATCCACGCAATCCGCTCGCGAGCTGGGCACAGATCTACGAAGGCCACCCCTGGCTGCTCGGCCCCACCTGGGCCTTTGCGCAGGAAACCGCGGTGCACGCGCTGCGCCTCATGGCCAGCGGCCTCTTCGATCGGCACCCCGGCCTCAAGATCATCCTCGGCCACCTGGGCGAAGGCCTGCCCTACAACATGTGGCGCGTCGACCACCGCAATGCCTGGGTCGAGGCGCCCAAGGGCTACCCTGCCAAGCGCAAGCTGTGCGACTACTTCAACGAGAACTTCTACCTCACGACCTCGGGCAACTTCCGCACCCAGACGCTGATCGATGCGATGCTGGAGATCGGGTCGGACCGGATCCTGTTCTCGACCGATTGGCCGTTCGAGAACATCGACCACGCGTCGAACTGGTTCAACGACGCGAGCATCAGCGAGGCCGACCGCAAGAAGATCGGGCGCACCAACGCGCTGTCGCTGTTCAAGCTGCCGCTGTCCTGAGCCATTCCGGAAAAAAAGGCAAGGCCGCACATGATCGATATCGACGAATGGACCATCACCAGCGCCGCGCTGAAGGCGCAAGCCGCGACGCCCGAGCCGCGCCTGAAGACGGTGATGGACAGCCTGGTGCGGCACCTGCACGACTTTGCGCGCGAGGTGCAGCTCACCGAGGCCGAGTGGTCGCAGGGCATCGGCTTTCTCACCGCCGCCGGAAGGATCACCGACGACAAGCGACAGGAATTCATCCTGTTATCGGACGTGCTGGGACTTTCGACGCTGGTCACCGCGCAATGCAACCGTCGCCCCTCGGGCTGCACCGAGGCAACGGTGTTCGGTCCCTTCTACGTGCCCGATGCGCCCGCGTATTCGCATGGCGACGACATCGCGAACGGTGCGAGCGGCGAGCCCTGCTTCGTCAGCGGAACCATCCGCGGCATCAATGGCGAGCGCATCGCGCATGCGAGCATCGACGTGTGGCAGTCCGACGATGAGGGCTGCTACGACGTGCAGCGCCCGGAGCTCGACCACGCGCAGGGCCGGGGCCACCTGACGAGCCTCGAGGATGGCCGCTACCATTTCAAGTCCATCGTCGCCGTGCCCTATGCCATTCCGCACGACGGCCCGGTCGGCCAGCTGCTGGAGCGGCTCGGACGCCATCCGTGGCGTCCCGCGCACCTGCATTTCATGATCAGGGCGACGGGCTACGAGACGCTCATCACCCATGTGTTCCGCGCTGGCGGCAGCTACCTGGGCTCGGACGCCGTGTTCGGCGTGCGCTCCTCGCTCATTGCCGACTGGCAGCGCCACGAGCCCGGCATCGCGCCCGACGGCACGCGCATGGACACGCCCTTCTACACACTCGACTACGATTTCGTCCTGAACAGCGTACCGAGGGACTAGGCACATGGACCGCTTCGTCTACACCGCGAGCGCTTCGCGCATCGTCTTCGGCGCGGACAGCGTCGACCAACTGCCGGCGGAGATCGAACGCCTCGGCGCGAAGCGTGCGCTGGTGCTGTGCACGCCCAACCAGCGCGCGCAGGCCGAGGCCATTGCCGGCCGCCTGCCCGGCCGCGTCGCATCCATCTTCGACGAAGCGGCCATGCACGTGCCGATCGAGATTGCGCGCAAGGCCCGCGCACTGGCCTCGGAGCTGAAGGCGGACTGCGCGCTGGCCATCGGCGGCGGCTCCACCATCGGCCTGGGCAAGGCCATCGCGCTGGAGTCCGGCCTGCCGATCATCGCGGTACCGACGACCTATGCGGGCAGCGAGGCGACGCCCATCTACGGCATCACCGAGCAGGGCCTGAAGAAGACCGGGCGCGATCCGCGCGTGCTTCCGAGCGTGGTGGTCTACGACCCGATGCTCACGCTGTCGCTGCCGCTGGACCTCACGGTCACGAGCGCGATCAATGCGATGGCGCATGCGGCGGAGGGCCTGTACGCGCACGACAGCAACCCCGTGATCGCGCTGATGGCCGAAGAGGGCATTCGCGCCTGCGCCGCCTCGCTGCAGCCGCTGCGCGACAACCCGCACGACCTGCCGGCCCGCAGCCTGGCGCTCTATGGTGCGTGGCTGTGCGGCACGGTGCTGGGCGCCGTGTCCATGGGCCTGCACCACAAGCTGTGCCACACCCTGGGCGGCAGCTTCGACCTGCCGCATGCGCAGGTGCACACGGTGGTTCTTCCGCATGCGCTCAGGTACAACGCCGCCGCGGCGCCGGCAGCCATGGCCCGCATTGCACGGGCGCTCGGCGTGGCGGATGCACCGACGGGCCTGTTCGAACTGGCACGGGCGCATGGCGCGCCGGTGTCGCTGAAGGCGATCGGCATGCCGGCCGACGGGCTGGAGAAAGCGGCCGGGCTCGCCGCCTCGAACCAGTATCCGAATCCACGTCCGCTCGAGAAGTCGGCGCTGCGCGCCCTGCTCGAACGCGCCTTCGAAGGCGCCGCGCCCGCGGCCTGATCACCGGCTTGGCGCCGGCGGCACGCTCTCGCGGCGGGACCGCTCGTGGAAGAGGCCGAAGATCAGCTCGCGCAGCCAGCGGTTGCCGCTGTCCTGGTGGAAGCGCTCGTGCCACTGCTGCCGGATCTCGAAGGGCGTGACCTCGAAGGGCGCATCGACGCTGCGCAGGTCCGCGCGCGTGGCCACCATGGCGTGGGCGAGGCGTGCCGGCGCGGTCAGCAGCAGGCCCGAGGTCGCGACGATAGAGGCCAGGCCCAGCGAATGGGCGGCCGTGAGGACCACGCGCCGCCGGTCGAGCGCGCCCGCCCGCTCCAGGGTCTGCTGGAGCTGGGAATCGGTCGTTCCCTGCGGCCGGTAGGCGATGTGTTCGGCCGCAAGATAGTCGTCGAGCTCGATGCGCTCGCGCGCGCCCAGCGGTGACGCCTTCGACATCAGCACCACGAAGGTCTCGTCGAACAGCCGCTGCTGGTAGAACGACGGGCCCATCGCTTCCCAGCTGCCGAGCGCGATGTCGATCTGCCCGTGCAGCATGCGCTGCCGCGCGTCGGCCATGGAAACGTCCACGGTCTCGAAGCGAACGCCGGGCGCGATGCCGCGCGCGACCGACAGCAGCTCCGGCATCATGACCAGCTGCCCGATGTCGTTGACCGCAAGCCGGAAGATGCGGCTCGACGTGCCGGGCTCGAAGGTGCGGCCCTGGTCGATGGCCTGCACCAGGCAGGCAATGCCTTCCTCGATGGGCGCGATGAGCCGCTCCGCGACCGGCGTGGGCACCATGCCATCGGCCGAGCGCACGAACAGCGCATCGTTGAAGCGCTCTCGCATGCGCTTGAGCGCGTTGCTCACCGCCGATTGCGTCATGCCGAGGCGCTCGCCCGCGAGCGTCACGCTGCGCGTCGCGTAGATCGCCTGGAACACCAGGAACAGGTTCAGGTCGATGGAGTTGATGTTCATTGCGCCGCTCCTTCTGGCGAGCCGCTACTCGTTGTCCAGCACGGCCAGGTTGTCGTAGACCATCCGCAGCATGTCCCGGAGGGACTCGGCCTGCGCGGCCGTGAGCCCGGACAGCGAGACGCGCTCGTACACCTGGGCCAGCGGGATGATCCGCAGCGTGAGGTCGCGGCCCGCCTCGGTCAGGCTCAGCGCGAGCGCGCGGGCATCCTCGTCCGACCGGTCGCGCACCACGATGCCGCGCTGCAGCAGCCCGTCGACCACGCGGGAGAGCGTGGAAGCGTCGGTCGACGTGTGCAGCGCCAGGTCGGAGAGCCGCTGGTGTGCCTTGTGGTGCAGCGCGACGCAGACCCGCCACTCGGTCAGCGAGAGCTTGAACTGCCTGAGCTCCTTGCTGAACGACTGCCCCATTCGCATGCCCGCGCGTGCAAGCAGGTAGGGAATGGCCCGCTCGAGGTCGTGGTCCGCCACTTTATCTGCGGATGCATTCAATTTGGCGGGCACTTCGGCGCGCGACTTGCGCAGCCGGCGAGGTTCCGCTGCGGAGGATTTTCTTGTGGCCATGCCGAATGCTACAGGCAGATCTTGCGCCGGACATAGCGTAAACCCCAATCAATTATTAATTGCATTTGCAAGTGTATTGGTCTTCAATCGAGGCCTTCACTGTCGCGTTCCATTCAACCCATCCGGAGCCTCCCCCATGACTGAAGCCATGAACCCTTTTGCCCGCCTCAACCGCGTCGAGCTGCCCGCCCCGGGCCGGAAGTCGCCCGTGAAAGATGCGCCCTCGATCGAAACAATAGCTGCATCTGCAAGCAATCTGGTGCCGATGCTGCGCGAGCGGGCGCAGCGCACCGAGCAGGACCGCCGCGTTTCCGAAGCCACCACGCAGGCCTTCCACGACGCGGGCTTCTTCCGGCTCATGCAGCCCGCGCGCTACGGCGGCTATGAGTACGGCTTCACCGCGTTCATCGACGTGGTCAGCGAACTGGCGCGCGGCTGCACCTCGTCGTCATGGGGCTGCTCGCTGGGCGCCATTCACCAGTGGCTGGTCGGGATCTTTCCGGAAGAAGCGCAGGACGACGTCTGGCGCAAGAACCCGGACGCGATCGTCTGCGGCTCGTATGCGCCCGCGACCATGGCCCAGAAGGTGGACGGCGGCTACCTGGTGCAGGGCAAGTGGCTCTTCGCATCCAACGTGGACAACTCCCAGTGGGCGTTGCTGGGTGTGCAGTTTCCGCCCGAGGAAAAAGGCGCGCCGCCGACGGCCGGCTTCCTGCTCGCGCCGCGGGCCGACTGGGCCATCGAGGACAACTGGCACGTCGCCGGCCAGGCGGGCACGGGCTCCAAGGGCATCGTCATCGACAAGCCGGTGTTCATTCCGGGGCACCGCAAGCTGACCTTCGCGGAAGCTTCGTCCAACAACCCGCCCGGCGCCCGGGTCAACACCAATCCGATCTACCGCATTCCCTTTCTTTCGGCGGTGCCGGTCTGCCTGGTGTCGCCGATCATCGGCACGGCGCAAGGCGCGGTCGACGAGCTGATCGAGCTGGCCGGCACGCGCGTCACCCGCGGCGCCGTGGCCGGCGGCGGCAGCCGGCTGAGCGAATTCTTTCCCGTCCAGTCGCGCCTGGCCGAAGCTTCGGCCAGCGTCGACGCGGCGCGGCTTCTTCTCTATCGCGACACCGCGCAGGTGGAGCAGATGGCCTTCGAAGGCCATGCCATCAGCATCGAGCAGCGCATCCGCAACCGCCGCGACCATGCGTTTGCCGCTCGGCTTTCGCGCGATGCGGTCGAGGCGGTGTTCGCCAGCGTGGGCGGCGCGGGCCTGGCGCTGAACCAGCCGATCCAGCGCATGTGGCGCGACACCAATGCGATCTCGCGCCACATCAGCCTCAACTGGGACGCGGTGTCTTCGATGGTGGGCCAGTACCTGCTCGGCCTGGAGCCCAAGGGCCAGTACTGAGCGGGAACAGGCCATGTACTCCTGGGCTCTCATCACGGGCGACGCGGCCGAGACGGTCGATGCGCGCCAGCTGCGCCAGGCGCTCGGCGCCTTTCCCACGGGCGTGTGCCTCGTGACCACCACCACGGCCGACGGCAAGCGCGAGGGCATGACGATCAACTCGTTCGCCTCGGTGTCGCTCGATCCGCCATTGCTGCTGTGGAGCATCCGCGACGACACGCGCAGCGGCCGACGCCTTCCTTGCAAGCCGGCCGTTCAATCTCAGCGTGCTGACCGCCGGGCAGCGCGAGCTGGCCTGGCACTTCGCCAAGCCCGCGGCCGACAAGTTCGAACGCTTCGCCGATGCCTTCGAGACCGGGGCCAACGGCTGCGCGCGGCTTCTGGACAGCGTGGCCACCTTCGAATGCGCGACCTACTCGCGCCACCAGGAAGGCGACCACACCATCATCCTCGGCCGCGTGGAGCGCTTCTCGCGCACCGACACGCCGCCCCTGCTCTTTCATTCGGGGCAGATGGGCTCGCTGTGGGAGCTTGCCGAGACCCTGGCGCGTCCGCGCTGACGCCGCCTTTCGCTCAGGGCCGGTGCCGCCCCACGTACTCGACCAGCGCCTTCAGCTTGGAAGGCTGGTCGTGGCGGCTGGGGTAGTACAGATGAAAGCCCGGGAAGGTCGGCGAGAAAGCCGTGAGCACGCGCTTCAACCGCTTGGCCCGGATGTGGGGACGCGCCAGCTGCTCGAAGGTGTAGGCCAGCCCGACGCCTTCGAGCGCGGCGTCCAGGCCGAACATCGTGTCGCTGAGCGTGAGATTGCCCGCGATGTCGTATTCCGTGAGCCGGCCGTCCACCTCGAACTCCCACTTGTAGATCGCCCCCGTGGCGGCGAAGCGGAAGCGGATGCAGTTGTGGCGCACGAGTTCATCGGGGTGCCGGGGCGCGGGCACGCGCTTCAGGTACTCGGGCGAAGCCACCACCGCCACCGCCACCGGTCCGCCGATGGGCACGGCCACCATGTCGCGGTGGATGCTCTCGCCAAACCGGATGCCGGCATCGAAGCCTTTGTCGACGATGTCGACGAAGCCCTCGTCGTTGGTCAGCTCGAGGTGGACATTCGGATTGGCGCGCAGGAATCCATCGAGCAAGGGTCGCAGCACCAGCGCGGTCGACACCCGCGCGGCATTGAGCCGCAAGGTGCCCGAGGGGCGGCCCTGCAGCACGTGCAGCTCGTCGCCCGCCTCGATGACCTGGCCTAGCGCCGGACCGACGCGCGCGAGGTAGGCCTCGCCCGCTTCGGTGAGGCTCACGCTGCGCGTGGTCCGGTTCAACAGGCGCACACCCAGCCGGGCCTCCAGTTGCCGGATCGCCTGGCTCAGCGCGGAGGGCGATACTGCCAGGTCGGCGGCCGCCGCGGTGAACCCGCCATGCTCGGCAACCTTCCAGAACGCCATCAATCCGTCGAGTTGATTCAGCTTCATACCTTGAAGCTTAACTTCACAGGGTATGCAGCATTGATCCGTTTTTCTTTCAGATGAAAGTTCGTAAAGTCGGCGCACCCACACTCCTCCCACTTTCGGAGATCCGCCCATGAGCGCGCTCAACGTCAACGGCCGAAACCACACGGTCGACGCCGACCCCGGTACCCCCATCCTCTGGGCCCTGCGCGACACGCTGGGCATGACCGGCACCAAGTTCGGCTGCGGCGCGGCGCTCTGCGGCGCCTGCACGGTGCACCTGGACGGCCAGGCCATCCGATCGTGCATCACGCCCATCTCGGCGGCCGAGGGCAAGAAAATCGTCACCATCGAAGCCGCGACCGATGGCAGCGACCCGGTCGGCGCCGCGGTGCACGCGGCCTGGGTCAAGCACGACGTCGCGCAGTGCGGCTACTGCCAGAGCGGGCAGATCATGAGCGCGACGGCGTTCCTCAAGTCGCAGCCCAAGGGCAAGCAGCCCACCGCTGCCGAGATCGACGGCGCCATGGCCGGCAACATCTGCCGCTGCGGCACCTACGCACGCATTCGCGCCGCGGTGGCCGATGCCGCCCAAGCCCTCGCCTGAAAGAGCACCCACCATGCTGCCCACCCACATCGACCCCAGCGAACTGCCGCGCGCGCTGCAGCGCCTCCTGGCCGCAAGCCAGCCCGGCGAAGCCGCCGCCGCGCTGCCGCGCCGCAGCTTCCTGAAGCTCGCGGGCATCGGCGGCCTCGCGATCGGCGCCTTTCCCCACTTGGCCGTGGCCCAGGCCGGCGGCGCGGCAAAGCCCGCGGGTGCGCTCAAGCCGTCGCAGCAGCCGCTCGCCTTCGTGCAGATCGCGCCCAATGGCGAAGTCACCGTGACCCACAACCGGCTCGAATTCGGCCAGGGCGTGCAGACCGGCCTGCCGATGATCCTGGCCGAAGAGCTCGATGCCGACTGGCGCCTGGTGCGCAGCAAGAGCGGCACCAACGACCCGGCCTACCACGACCCGGTCTTCGGCATGCACCTCACAGGCGGCTCCAACTCGATCAAGAACAGCTTCACGCAATACCGCGAACTCGGCGCGCGCGCGCGGGCCATGCTGCTGTCGGCCGCGGCCGCCAGATGGAAAGTGGACGTCGCCACGCTGCGCACGCAGTCCGGCACGGTGCTGGCCGCGGATGGCCGCAAGCTCGGCTACGGCGAACTGGCCGAGGCCGCGATGGCGCTGCCTGTGCCCGAGAAGGTCACGCTCAAGGATCCGAAGGATTTCAGGATCATCGGCCAGCCGACCACGCGGCTCGATGCGCGCGCCAAGAGCAGCGGACGCCAGGACTTCGGCATCGACGTCAAGCACGCGGGCCAGCTCACGGCCGTGGTCGCGCATCCGCCGGTGTTCGGTGCGCGCCTCAAGTCGGTCGATGACGCAGCGGCGCGTGCCGTGAAGGGCGTGAAGGCCGTGCTGCGCGTGCCGCTGGACCGCGGCGCCGAAGGCGTGGCGGTGGTGGCCGACGGCTACTGGCCCGCCAAGATGGGCCGCGATGCACTGAAGCTGCAATGGGACACGTCGGCCGTCGAGAAGGTCGACAGCGACAGGCAACTGGTGCAATACCGCGAGCTGGCCGCGAAGCCGGGCGCGCGCAAGTTCGACGCCGACATGGCGCCGCTGGCCAAGGCCCCTCGCAAGCTCGAAGCCGAGTTCGTGTTCCCCTATCTCGCGCATGCGCCGATGGAGCCGCTGAACTGCACCGTGAAGCTCTCGGCCGACCGCGCCGAGCTCTGGGTCGGCACCCAGAGCGCCGGGCTGGACGCGGCCGCGGCGGCGCGCGTGCTGGGCCTCAAGCCCGAGCAGGTGAGCGTGCATGTGCAGATGGCGGGCGGCGGCTTCGGCCGGCGCTTCGTGGGCTCGAGCGACTACGTGGTCGAGGCCTGCGAGATCGCCAAGGCCGTGCGCACCGCGGGCCTGGACGCACCGGTGCGCCTGCTGTACAGCCGCGAGGACGACATCAAGGGCGGCTACTACCGCCCCATGCACCTGCACCGCGCGCGCATCGGCTTCGACGAGCGCGGCAAGGTGCTGGCGTGGGACCACGTCATCGTGGGCCAGTCGATCCTCACGGGCACGGTGTTCGAGCCGTTCCAGGTGAAGGACGGCATCGACGCGACCGCCACCGAAGGCATGCGCGAACCCTACCCGATCCCGATGCGCCTGACCGTGCACCACCCCAAGGTCAACGTGCCCGTCCTGTGGTGGCGCAGCGTGGGCTCCACCCACACCGCCTTCGTGATGGAGACGCTGATCGACGAGATCGCACGCAGCACGAAGCAGGACCCGGTCGCCTACCGCATGGGCCTGTTCGGCGACAAGCATCCGCGCCACCGCGCCGCGTTGCAGCTCGCAGTCGACAGGAGCGGCTACGGCAAGAAGCCGCTGGCCGCCGGCCGCGCCTGGGGCGTGGCGGTGCACGAGTCCTTCGAGTCGGTGGTGGCCTACGTGGTCGAGGCCTCGGTGAAGGACGGCCAGCCGGTGCTGCACCGCGCCACGGCCGGCGTGCATTGCAACCTGGCCGTGAACCCGCGCAGCGTCGAGGCGCAGGTGCAGGGCGCCGCGGTGATGGGCCTGTCGATGTGCCTCGCCGGCGCCGCCATCACGCTGAAGGACGGTGTGGTGCAGCAGAGCAATTTCGGCGATTTCGCGGTCCCGCGCATCACCGACATGCCGGAGTTCGCGGTGCACATCGTGCCGAGCGCGGAGCCGCCGAAGGGCATCGGCGAGCCGGGCCTGCCGCCGCTGGCGCCGGCCTTCGCGAACGCCATCGTGCAGCTCACCGGCAAGCCGCTGCGGCAGCTGCCTTTCAACGTCTAGCACCGTTGCCGGTGGCGCCGAGCCGATGGATCGCCGGCTCGTCGGGTATGCCGGCGCGCAGGCGGCGCACCACGCGCCGGCCTGCTGAAGGCTGCCCGCGTGCCGCGGCACGCCGGGCCAGGTCGTGGCTGCCGTGCGGCACCACCAGCACATCGCCGGCGCCGCCGCCGAGCACGCGCCGGGCCACGCTGCCGAACAGGAAGTCCGACAGCGCCGAAGCGGGATGCTTGCCGACGACGATGAGCTCGGCGCCGCTGCGCTGCTGCTGCACCAGCACCTGGCGCGCCGGGTTCCCGTGCCCGATGGCCGACAGCACGCGGTTGCGGCGTGCCTCGTACGAGTCGGTGAGCCAGAACATCCGGTCGCGCGCATGGCGCAGGCATTCGTCGCGGTACGCCTTGATCGCCTGCTCGGAGACTTCCGCGTAGCGCAGCTTGCCCTCGTTGGCCGTGCTGATGGCGTGGAACAGCTCGATGCGCGCCTGCTGGTTGAGCGCAGCGCCGAGCGCCACCAGGCCGCGCGACGCTTCGGAAAAATCGACCGCCACGACCAGGCTGCGGTAAGGGCCCGGGGCCGGGTGCCTTACGACGAGGACCGGACACTGGCGCTGCCGCAGCACGGCCTCGACCGGCTCGCCCATGAAGAACGCCCGGAGGCCCCGCACGGGCGCAGTGCCCCAGACCAGCAGGTCGGCATCGTGCGCAGAGGCGAGGACATCCTCGACAGTGAAAGCCGTCCGGTTCACGGTGCGCGTGCGGATGCCATGGCGCTGTTCGAGCTGCAACGCATGGTGCGCGAGACGGCATACGGCATCGGGCGGCGGCTCCCCGGGGAATGCCACGCAAAGCAGCTTGAGCGCGGCGCCATGCTCGGCGCACAGGAGCGCTGCGCGGTCGAGCGCGTGGTTGCCTTGAACGGAAAAATCGGTGATCGCGAGAATGGAACGGGGAATCATTGCAAGATCCTTTGGCAATGGCTGCGCCCGCACCGGGCCCGCCGACGGGTGTCGGTTGCCTGGGTTCCGGGTGCGCGTGCTGGAAAAGCGGCCCTTGTCGGGGGCCCGGGAACGGCCTTGCCTTCGGCTACGCGGCGTAGTCGCCCGCGGCCTCGGGCTGGAAGACGATGGCCTTCACCTCGGCGGCGCACTCGTCGCCATTGGGTGTGCGCCACCTGGCCGTCTCTCCGGCGCGCAGGCCCAGAAGGCCGTTGCCCACCGGCGAGAGCACCGAGATGAGGCCTGCCGAGGGCACGGCGTCTTCGGGATAGCAGATGGTGAGAACCTGCTGCGCGCGTGTGCGCACGTCGATGATCTCGACCTTCGAGTTCATCGTCACCACGCCCGGGTGAACCGCGCGCGCGTCCGTGACCTCCGCGCTGGCGAGCAGGTCCGCAAGGCTCGGCGAAAGCTGGCGCTCGAGCAGCTTGCTCAGGCGGGCGAAGTCAAGGCCGGTGAGCGTGCGCTCGCCGTTGATCGTTGCATGCATCGACGCACTCCATCGAATGCGATCGCCGTCCGGGGGGCTGGCGCTCGCGGTCGCGCAGGTCTTTGTGCCCGGCGGTCGATGGTTGCGCTGAAAGGGAGAAAGCGGACCGCCGGGCTCAGGAATGTGCTGGCGTCAGCTGGCGGCGCGCCTTGTTGTTTGCGAGCGCACGCGCGCAGGCCGCTGCGAGGAGCAGCGTGGCCAGGGCGGCATGGGTGCAGACAAGGGCGGTGGTCATGCCCCGAGTCTAGGCAGTGCGCGGCGCGAAGGCAACCAATGACCTCATGCTTCCTGCCAGATTGACGCGCGCCGCGCGGACCCGGTCGTCAGTCCCCGATAGAGAGGAAGTGGTGCACCACGGGCTTGTCCGGGCCGATGTGGAAACGCATGGCCTCGCCCTGCAGATCTGCATCGGCATGCGACACGCGGTGATGCTGGCGCAGGTGCTCGGCCCACGATTCGACGAGGAACCACTCCACGATGCGCTCGGCATCGACCGTGTGCTCGGTGATGCCCCAGGCATAGGCGCCGTCGCGCCGCCGCTCGAGCGAGAGCCGCTTCATCACCGCGAGGAAACCGGCGCGGTCCTCCTTGCGGATGCGGTACTCGACCTGGATCATCACGGGCCCGCGGTCGTGCGCCACGGGTTCGGCCACCAGCGGCTCGGGCCAGTGGTTGGAAGGCTGAAGATCGGCCTCGCCGGCCGGCAGCCGCACGCGGTGGAACAGGAGCGCCACCACCACGAGGCCCACCGCACCCGCCACCAGCGTGGCGGGCACGCCCACCTGCTGCGCGACCAGACCCCAGCCCAGGCTGCCGGCGGCCATGGCGCCGTTGAAGACCGTGAGGTACACCGCCAGCCCGCGGCCGCGCACCCAGTTCGGCAGGATCGATTGCGCCACGCCGTTGAGCGTGGTGAGCGCAATGATCCAGCCCAGCCCGAGCACCAGCAGCAACATCACCGCGAGCCACTTGGGCGGCGCGAACACGAGGCTGCCCATGACGGCCGCGGTGAGCAGCGATGCGAGCAGGATGAGCCCGTCGGCATCGAGCCGCGCACGCAGCCGTGGCATCACCAGCGCACCGGCGATCGCGCCCGCGCCCACGGCGCCCAGCAGCACGCCGTAGAAGCTTGCCGTGCCGCCGAGCATCTGGCGCGCCACCAGCGGCAGCAGCGCCCAGACCGAACTCGCGAACAGGAAGAACACGGCCGCGCGCAGCAACACCACGTGCAGCTCGCGGCTGGCGCGCGTGTAGCGCAGCCCGGCGCGGAAGGCGCCGAGAAAGTTCTCGGACAGCCCGCTGTCGGCCGCGGCGGGGCGCTTCCACCACAGGAGCGCCGCGATCACGAACACATAGCTCAGCACGTCGACGCCGTAGGTGACTGCCGCGCCGAAGCTCGCGAGGATCAGGCCGCCCGCGGCCGGGCCGATGGAGCGCGCGATGTTGATGCCCAGCGAGTTCAGCGCCACCGCGCCCTTGAGCTCGCTGCGCGGCACGAGCTCGGGCACGATCGACTGCCAGGTCGGCCCCATCAGCGCGGCGCCGATGCCGCCCACGAAGGTCAGCGCAATGAGGTACTCGACCGTGAGCGCACCGGTGTGCGAGAGCACCAGCAGCGTGCCGCTGACGGCCGCGAGCACCAGCTGCACGAAGATCAGGAAGCGGCGCCGGTCGAGGATGTCGGACAGCACGCCGGCCGGGATCGCGAGCAGGAAGATCGGCAGCGTCGCGGCGGTCTGGATCAGCGCCACGGCGGTCGGGTTGGCCGAAAGGTCGGTCACCAGCCACGAGCTCGCCACGTCGCGCATGAAGCTGCCGATGTTGCCGAGCACAGTAGCGGCCCACAGCACCGCGAACACCGGCTGGCGCAGCGGCGCGAAGGCGCCGGGCTGCGAAGGGGCGGCGGTTTTCAGGGCATCAGTCATGGGTACGTTCCTTCAGGTCATGCCACGCTACCAGCAGGAAGCCGCCGACCAGCCCGAGGTGCTCGAAGAAAGAGTTGGCGGCCATGAAGCGCTCGGGCTGCGGCATCTCCCAGAAGCGCAGCGCGACGAAGGTCGCGAGCAGCGTGAAGCCGCCCAGCGCGAGCGCGCCGAGCCAGCGCAGGCAGCCCGTGAGGATGAGCGCCGAGGCGCCCAGTTCCAGCACGATGACGCCCAGCGCCAGCGGCGCCGCAGGCGACAGGCCGAAGTGCTTCATCTCGGCCAGGGCCGCATCGAAGTCCATGGCCTTGTTGAGCCCGCCCTGCAGGTAGGCCGCGCACAGCAGCAGCAAGGCGGCCCAGCGCACGGCGCGTGAAGGTGTCCAGTGCATCGCCATCACACCGCCCAGCAGGCGCAGCCGAGCGCGCCCCAGAAGCTCTTGAGATCCGCGATGGGCAGCTTGCTGCTCCACGCCGTCGCGTGCTGGTGGCCGTGCACGCCGCAGTTGTTGGCGCAGGCGCAGGCCATGGCCGCGTGGCGCATCGCCTTCTGCAGCGGTGCGCCCTCGGCGTCGCCCCAACCGCCGTAGCCGCCGAAGCTGCGCACCGGCGACCAGTCGGGCATGGCGGGCGGCGGCGCGCCTTCGTCGTGCGGCTGGAACGGCCCCGCGGCGTACACCACCTTGCCGCCGACCATCGTCAGGAGCGACGTGGTGTCGGCAATCTCCGATTCCGCGCAGGCGAAGAAGTCGCGGTCGGGCACCACCAGGTCGGCCAGCATGCCGGCCTCGATGCGGCCCTTCTTGCCGACCTCGTTGGAGAACCAGGTCACGTTCTCGGTCCACATGCGCAGCGCCGCCTCGCGGTCCAGGCAGTTGCGCTGCGGGTACAGCTGCATGCCGCCCACGGTCTTGCCCGTGACCAGCCACGAGAGCGACACCCACGGGTTGTAGGAGGCGACGCGCGTGGCGTCGGTACCGGCGGACACCTTCACGCCTTTTTCGAGCATGCGCCTGACCGGCGGCGTGGCCTCGGCTGCGCCGGCGCCGTAGCGCTCGACGAAGTACTCGCCCTGGTAGGCCATGCGGTGCTGCACCGCGATGCCGCCACCCAATGCGGCGATGCGGTCGATCGACTTCTCCGAGATGGTCTCGCAATGGTCGAAGAACCAGTTCAGGCCCGCGAGCGGCGTGTCGCGGTCGACCTTCTCGAACACGCCGAGCGCGCGGTCGATGGTCTCGTCGTAGGTCGCATGCATGCGCCAGGGCCATTTGTTCTGCACCAGCACGCGCACCACTTCTTCCAGGTCGCCTTCCATCTCGGGCGCCATGTCGGGCCGCGGCTGGCGGAAGTCCTCGAAGTCGGCGGCCGAGAAGACCAGCATCTCGCCCGCGCCGTTGTGGCGGAAGTAGTCGTCGCCCTGCTTGTACTTGGACGTGGCCGTCCAGTTCAGGAAGTCCTGCTTCTCCTGCTTGGGCTTCTGCGTGAAGAGGTTGTAGGCCAGGCGGATGGTGAGCTGCCCGGCATCGGACAGCTGCTGGATCACCTGGTAGTCCTCGGGGAAGTTCTGGAAGCCGCCGCCCGCGTCGATGGCGCCTGTCACGCCCAGCCGGTTGAGTTCGCGCATGAAGTGGCGCGTGGAATTGAGCTGGTATTCGAACGGCAGCTTCGGACCCTTGGCCAGTGTGGCGTAGAGGATGCTCGCGTTGGGCTTGGCCAGCAGCAGGCCGGTCGGGTTGCCGGCCGCGTCGCGCACGATCTCGCCGCCGGGCGGCGCGGGCGTGTCCCGGGTGTAGCCCACCGCGCGCAGCGCCGCGCCGTTGAGCAGTGCGCGGTCGTACAGGTGCAGCAGGAACACCGGCGTGTCGGGCGCCACCGCGTTGAGCTCGTCGATGGTCGGCAGGCGCTTCTCGGCGAACTGGTGCTCGGTGAAGCCGCCCACCACGCGCACCCATTGCGGCGCGGGCGTGATGGCGACCTGGCGCTTCAGCATGGCCATCGCGTCGGCCAGGCTGCGCACGCCGTCCCAGCGCAGTTCGAGGTTGAAGTTGAGGCCGCCGCGGATGATGTGCAGGTGGTTGTCGATCAGGCCCGGCAGCACGCGCCGGCCTTGCAGGTCGATCACGCGGGTGTGGCTGCGGGCCATCGGCAGGATGTCTTGCGCGCGGCCCACGCGGGTGAAGCGGCCTTCCGCGATGGCCACGGCGTCGGCGACGGGGTTGGCGCGGTCCAGCGTGGTGAAGCGGCCGTTGTGCAGGATGAGATCGGGGGCGGTCGGGGTGCCTGCCATGTCGGGTGTCCTCGAAGGGTTGGATTGGGCCGATGCGGTACCGGCCAGCGCGGCGCCGAGGGTGCCGAGGCACAGCCGCCGGCGTTGTTCGTCGATGGAGGGATCGCTCATGCTTCTTTGCCCGGTGCGGCGGCCTGGCCGGCCTTGGCGCATTGTGGCAATTCGCCGAACACATGCGGCTTGACCTGGTGGTGCAGCCAGGAAGTGGCCGCCGCCTCGGGCTTGAGCCAGCCCTTGACCAGGGGCGGGACCTGCTCGCCGAGCAGGATTCCCAGAAGCCCCACCAGGGCGATCACCGGCGGGGCCGGCGAGCGCACCTGGAAGAGCGCGTAGATCACGCCGACCAGAAGGCCCAGCGCAAGCGACAGGACATAGGGCTTCATCGGAATGCGCCCGCTCAGCCTTCGTGTGCGCCGAACATGGTCTTGGCGTAGGTCACGCCCAGGCCGTAGGCGCCGCCGAACTTCTTCGCGATGCCGGTGGTGAGTTCGTAGGTGTCGGTGCGTGCCCAGTCGCGCTGCAGCTCGAGCAGGTATTGCAGCGAGGTCATCGGCTGCGCGCCGGCCTGCACCATGCGGTCCATCGCGCGGTTGTGCGCCTCGGTGGACACGTCGCCGCAGGCGTCGGCAATCACGAACACCTCGAAGCCCTGGTCGAGCGCCGACAGCGCCGGGCCCACGATGCACACGCCGGTCCACAGGCCCGACAGCACGATGCGCTTCTTGCCGATCTCGTTCACGCGGTCGATCACCGCCGCGTCTTCCCAGGTGTTCATCGAGGTGCGGTCGAGCATCTTCTGGCCCGGGAAGGCATCGGTGATCTCGCTGAACATCGGGCCCGAGAAGCTCTTCTCGGCCACGGTGGTGAGGATGGTCGAGACGCCGAAGCCCGCCGCCGCGTTGGCCACCAGGGCGGCGTTGTTGCGCAGGTTCACCGCGTCGATCGAGTGCGTGGCAAACGCCATCTGCGACTGGAAGTCGATCATGACCAGCGTGTGGTCGGCGGGGGTGAGCAGCTTGGCGCCGGCGGTGGGGGTGGCTTTGATGGACATGAAGTACTCCGTTTGAAAAATTGAAGAAAGAAAGAAAGGAAGGAACAGGGAACAGGGATGCGTCGAGCGCGTCAGTGGAAGGAAGGCAGCTCGTTCGGCCGCAGGTCGAACACCAGCACCTCGGCGCCTTCGCCGCGGGCCAGCTCGATCTGCCGTTCTCCGCGCAGCCGAGCGCCGTCGCCCTCGCCCAGGCGCTGGCCGTTGAGCTCGACGCTGCCGCGCGCCACATGCACATAGGCATGGCGATCGGCGCCGAGCTCGAGCGAGGCGGATTCATCGCCATCGAACAGGCCGGCATAGACACGGGCGTCCTGGTGCACTGCGAGCGAGCCGTCGGTGCCTTCGGGCGAAACGATCAGGCGCAGGCGGCCGCGCTTTTCTTCCGGCGCAAAGTGCACCTGCTGGTAGCGCGGCGCCACGCCCCTGGCGCTCGGCGTGATCCAGATCTGGAGAAAGTGCAGCGGGTCGGCCGCGGAAGAGTTGAACTCGCTGTGCCGCACGCCGGTGCCCGCGCTCATCATCTGCACGTCGCCGGGGCGGATGACGGAGCCCGTGCCCATCGAGTCCTTGTGCTCGAGCGCGCCTTCGAGCACGTACGAGAAGATTTCCATGTCGCGGTGCGGGTGGGTGCCGAAGCCGCGGCCCGGATGCACGCGGTCGTCGTTGATCACCAGCAGGTCCGAGAAGCCCTGTTGCGCGGCATCATGGTAGTGGCCGAAGGAGAAGGTGTGGCGCGACTTGAGCCAGCCGAAGTCTGCGAGTCCGCGGTCATTGGCGCTGCGAATTTCCAACATGATTGAGTCCTTTGTGGTTCGACGGGTTCGATTTGATTCACAATGGTCCCGGGGATGAATCCCCGAGGCATGGCTGAATCATCTTTCTTTTCCCGGCACCCTTCGACGAAACATTTAGCCGTCAATCATCGAATTTTTCGATGATCCGTTTTCCAAGGACTTGCCCGTGCTGAAGCTCAGTCTCGAAGCCATCGAACTCGTGGACGCCATCGCGCGCCACGGCTCCTTCGCCGCCGCGGGCGCGCGCCTGAACAAGGTGCCCTCGACCATCTCCTATGCCGTGGGCAAGCTCGAGGAGCAGCTGGGCATGCTGCTGTTCGTGCGCAACGGGCCGCGCGTCACGCTCACGGCCGCCGGAGATGAGATGCTCAAGGAGGGCCGCTGGCTGCTCGGCGCCGCGAGCGATCTCGAATCGCGCATGCGGCAGATCGCCACGGGCTTCGAGTCGGAGCTGCGGCTGGTGCACGACTCGCTGATTCCCACGCAGGCGCTCATCGACGACATCCGCGCCTTCGAGGAACTGCGCTGCGGCACCCGGCTTCGCATCGGCTGCGAAGCGCTCACCGGCAGCTGGGAGGCCCTGCGCGAAGGACGCGCCGACATCGTCATCGCCGCGGGCGAAGGGCCGGCCGGCGGGGGCTACCAGGCCGTGATGGTGGGCAGCCTCGAGTTCGCGTTCTGCGTCGCGCCGACGCATCCGCTGACCCGGCTCGGCCGGCCGCTGCATCGCGGCGACCTGCTCGAGCACAACGCCATCGTGGTGAGCGACAGCGCGCGCACGCTGTCCGACCGCACCGTGGGGCTGCTGGCCGGCCAGCACCGCGTGGCGGTGCCGAGCATGGCCGCGAAGATCGCCTGCCAGGCCGCGGGCCTGGGCCACGGCTTCCTGCCGCGTGCCTGCATCCACGGCGAGCTGGCGCGCGGCACGCTGGTCGAGCTCGCCACCGACGAGCCGCGCGCGCCCGAGGCGTTCTGGCTCGCCTGGAAGACCAACGCGCGCGGCCAGGCGCTGCGCTGGTGGCGCGAGCGGCTCAACCGCACGCTCGTGCCGGCGCTGCTGCCGCGTTCGCTCTGAGGGGCGCTACACGGGGGCCCGCATCGTCGCCCTGCCATCGAGCGTCCAGAGGCGTTCGAGCAACGCACGCGCGCGCTCCTCGCCGAGCACGGGCGAGGACAGCTCCAAGAACTTGCCTTCGAGCTCGGCATCGGTCAGCGGCTCCTCCGGGTCGCCCTTGCGGTTGGGCTGCAGGTGTTCGAGGCGCCGGCCGTCGCGGGTTTCGATCACCACGCGCGCGGCGCGCTGGCCCGGGAACGCGGCGTCCAGTTCGGGATCCACCGCGACACCGATGCGTTCCATCAGCGCCCGCGTGGCCGGGTCGTCCAGCCGCCGGGGTTCGTAGGCCGCGAGGCGCACGCTGCCGTGCACCAGCGCGGTCGCGACCACGTAGGCCAGGCTGAAGCGCGCCTCGTTCGCCGTGGCGGGATGCGTGTAGCAGGCGATGTCGAGCGCGGGCCGGTAGGTTGCAACGTGCACGCGTTCGATCTCGTCCGGCGCGAGACCATGCCGCGCCTTCAGCGCCAACGCGCCGTCGATCGCGGCAAAGGTATGGCCGCAGCCGATGTGGTTCTTGAAAGTGAGGCGGGTGATGTGGAAGTCCTGCCCCAGCGTCGCGCCCACTTGCGACCAGTCGGGGCCGTTGCTCATCGCGCGCCCCAATCCGGCCTCGCCGTCGAGCACGTCGAGCGAGCCCGTCACGCCGCGCCGCGCGAGCTGGGCGGCGAGCACGCCGGCCTCCGCCGCGCGGCCCGCATGCAGCGGCTTGGACATGGAGTCCATGCGGAAGGCCTGCTGCAGGCCCGCCGCGAAGGTGGCAGCCGTGGCCAGCGCATGCGCGAAGGCCGCTTTGTCCAACCCCATCAGCCCGCCTGCGGCGGCCGCCGCGCCGAAGCTGCCGACGGTGCCCGTGCTGTGCCAGAAGCGGTAGTGCGGGCGCCCCATGACCACGCCGATGCGCGTCGACACCTCGTACCCGAGCACGACGCCGCGCAAGAACTGCAAGCCGCTGGCGCCCACATCCTGGCTTGCCGCGAGCGCCGCCGCGATGGTCGCGGCGCCCGGGTGGTACATGGCGTCGCGAAAGCTGTCGTCCACTTCGGCCGCGTGGGCGGCCGTGCCGTGGATCAGCGCGGCCGCGCGCGCTGTGGCGGCGCGACCGCCCACGAGACAGGCACGACCGTGGTCCAGGTCGTCGGCCAGTACGTCTTCGAGCTGTTGCACCGGCGCGGTACCAAGGCCGGGAAACAGCGAGGCATACCAGTCGATCACCGCGCGCTTGGCATGGTGGACGACTTCGGCCGACAGTTCCTGCGTTCGGAACCCGGCGGCGTAACGGGCAAATACTTCGGTGGCGTGCATGTGCGTGCTCCTCGATCCGCAGCTCAGCCGGCCAGCACGACGACGCCGTCGGCCGCGCGCACGCCCTGCCCTTCGGGCAAGACGAACAGCGGGTTGATCTCGGCCTCGGCAAGGCGATCTCCGAGCTGCGCCGCCATGCGCGAGAAGGCGACGATGGCGGTGGCCAGTGCTTCGACGTCGGCCTTGGGACGGCCGCGAAAGCCGTCCAGCAGCGGCCAGGTCTTGAGCTCCTGCGCCATGCCGATGGCCTCTTCGCGACGGAGCCCACCTTGCGGCGGCAGGAGGCGCATCGACGTGTCCTTGAACAGCTCGGCGGTGACGCCACCCATGCCGAGCAGGATGGCCGTGCCCAGCACGTCGTGGTGCATGCCCAGGATCAGCTCGGTGCCGCCGCCCACCATCTCCTGCACCAGGAAGCGCTCGGGCCGCACGCCGGCCTTGGCTTCCACCTCGGAAGCCATCGCCTGCAGACGCGCGCCCACCGTCTGCGGCGTGAGGTTCACGGCCACGCCGCCGACGTCGCTCTTGTGGGTGATCTGGGCCGACAGGATCTTCAGCACGACGCGTCCGCCGAGTTCGCGCGCCGCCGCTTCGGCCTCCGAAGGCGTTGCCACCACGCGCTCGCCCGCGCCATCGATGCCGAAGCGCGTGAACAGCTGCTTGGCCTGGGCTTCGTCCAGCGAGCCGGACGGAATGTCGTCGATGGGCACCGTTGGACGCGCCGCATCGGCCGGCGC
The DNA here is from genome assembly GCF_040546685.1 of Variovorax sp. OAS795. NCBI lineage: Bacteria > Pseudomonadati > Pseudomonadota > Betaproteobacteria > Burkholderiales > Comamonadaceae > Variovorax > Variovorax sp. OAS795. The sequence goes on along the minus strand of NZ_JBEPOH010000002.1, from coordinate 730,212 downwards.
CGGCGCCTGCCATTCGCCCACCTTGCGCATGGCGCCGAGGGCGGCCGCGCAGCTCTCGGCCGCCGCGAAGGCCGGCACGCCGCGCTGCGTGAGCAGCGCTCCCACTTCGGGCGCATGGGGGCTCACATAGGCGATCACGGGCTTGTCCGAAAGGGGGAGGCAGTCCTCGATGGCGCCTGCCATCAGTTCGGGCATAGCCAGGCTGGACGAGCCGACGATGATGGCCAGCGCGTCGTAGCTCGGGCTTGCGAGCAGCACCTTGATGGCGCCGCGCAGCAGGTCCGGCTGCAGGCCGGCCAGGGTCACGTCGATCGGGTTGCGGTCGAGCACGGCGTGGTCGCCGCTCTGCAGCGCGCGCAGGGCCTCGGCCGTGGCGGCGTCAGGCGGGGGCGTGTCGAAGCCCTGCATGCCCAGGTCGTCGGACACAAGCGTGCCGGCGCCGCCGGTGGAGGTGAGGATGGCGATGCGATTGCCGCGCAGGTTGCGGCCGGTGGCCAGCGCCACGGGAATGTCGAGCAGGTCGCCGAAGGTCTGGGCCCGGATCACGCCAACCTGCCTGAACAGCGCGTCGTACATGCTGTCCGCGCCTGCCAGTGCGCCGGTGTGCGAGACCGCGGCCTTGGCGCCCGCCTCGGAGCGGCCGATCTTGAAAGCGACCACGGGCTTGCCGGCGTTCGCGGCCTTCAGTGCCGCGGCGCGGAACTTCGCGGGATTGCGGATGCTTTCGACATAGAGCGCGATCACCTTCGTCTCCGGATCGTCGGCCAGGTGGTCGACGAAATCGGCGAGCTCGAGATCGACTTCGTTGCTGGTCGAGATCAGCTTCGACAGGCCGATGCCGCGCGGCGCAGCGCGCGACAGCAGCGCGCCCAGGATGCCGCCGCTCTGCGAGACCACGCCGATCCCGCCGACCGGGAAATGATCCATCTCGAGCGCGCCGCTGGCCGACAGCACGATGTTGTCGCTCAGGTTGACCAAGCCGATCGTGTTGGGCCCCAGGATGCGCATGCCCCCGGCCGCTTCGATGAGCTGCCGCTGCCGGCGCGCGCCGTCTTCGCCGGTCTCGGTGTAGCCGCTCGCGAGCACGATCGCGGCGGCGGTTCCCTTCGCCGCGAGTTCGCACACCGCGAGATGCGCGCGCTCGGCGCCGAGCAGCACGATGCCGACGTCAGGCGTGCCTGGAATCGACGCGATGTCGGGGTAGCAGCGCAGGCCGCCGATCGTTTCGGCGCGCGGATTGACCGGGTAGATTTCGCCGGTGAACCCATGCTTGCGAAGGTAAGCCACGGGGCGGCCCGCGGTCTTCGCGGCGTCGCCGGAGGCGCCGATGACCGCGACGCTGCGCGGCTTCAGGAGCCTCGCGATGGCATTCACCTCGTTCATTGCGCGGACTCCTTGTTCGCGCCGCTCCTGGCGAGAAACGCCATCACCGATTCGCGGTGCTCGGTGCTGGTGTAGCAGATGCCTTGCGCCTGGCTGCCTTGGGCGAACACCTGGTGCGACGACAACTCGAAGCTCTGGTTCAGGATCGTCTTGCCCAGTGCGAGCGCGGTCGGCGAGCCCTTGCTCATCTCGGCGGCCCAGCGCTGCGCGTCCGCCACGAGGCCCTCGGCCTCCGATTGGCGATCGACGATGCCGAGCTTCAGCGCCTCCCCGGCTTCCACCTTGCGGCCGCTGAAGATGAGTTCCTTGGCCTTGGCCAGGCCCACCCGGCGCGGAAGAAAGTACATGCCGCCGCCGTCGGGAACGATGCCCCGATGGATGTACGACCAGCTGAAGCTCGCGGCGTCCGACGCGATGATGAAGTCGCAGGCCAGTGCCGTGTCGGCACCCAGGCCCGAGGCCGCGCCGTTGACCGCGGCGATCGTCGGCTTGGGCATGGTGTGAAGGAGCGACTGCGTGTGGTGCACGCGCTGCTGCCGGCTCCATCCGTTGAAGCCGACCTCGCCCGCGGGCGCCTGCATGCGACGCTCCATGCCGGCAATGTCGCCGCCAGCGCAGAAGCCCTTGCCGCGGCCCGTCAGCACCAGCGCGCGGATGCTCTTGTCATAAGTCACGTGCTCCAGCGCGGCGATGAATTCGGTGCGCATGGCGTCGCTCATCGCATTGCGCTTGTCGGGGCGGTTCAGCCACAGGGTGCCGATGCCGTTGGCGACTTCCAGTTCGATCAGGTTGCTGCTGCTCATTTCGTTTCTCCGTTCATTCCGCGGTGATGTTGTTTTTCCTTGACCACCTTGCGCCAGCGCGCTTCCTCGCCCTTGGCGTACTTGTCGAAGTCCTGCGGCGAGCCGCCCTGGATCACAAGGCCTTCGGACTCCACGCGCTTGCGGAAGGCTTCGGTCTGCACGGCTTTCTTCGCAGCCGCATTGAGGCGCACGATCACGTCGGCCGGGGTTCCTGCCGGCGCATAGAGGCCATACCAGCTGTCCGCGACATAACCGGGCACGCCGCTCTCTGCGATGGTCGGTACCTTCGCGAGGGCCGGGGCCGCGGACCGCGTGGCGGTCGTCACGGCCAGCGCGCGCAGCTTGCCGCTCTCGACGAAGTTGCCCACCGCCGCGGCGGTCGCGAACATCACGTCGACCTGTCCGCCCAGAAGGTCGGTGATGGCGGGGCCTGCGCCGCGGTACGGGATGTGCGTGATGTTGGTCCTGGTGAGGTTCTTGAAGAGCTCGCCGGCCAGGTGGGCCGACGTGCCCGCGCCCTGCGACGCGAACGAGAGCTTTCCCGGGTCCTTCCGGGCCGCATCGAGCAGGTCCTTCACCGACTTGAGCGGGCTGTCCGCGCGGACCACCAGCACGTTCGGGGAGATGCCCACCAGCATGACCGGCGTGAAAGCCTTGTCGTGGTTGTACGGGAGCTTGGGCTGGATGCTCGGGTTCACCACGTGCGCGACGGTGGCCATCACCATGGTGTAGCCATCGGGTGCGCTCTTGGCCACCGCATCCGTGCCGATGATCGTGCCCGCGCCGGGCTTGTTGTCGATGATCACGGGCTGGCCCAGCTCCTGGCCCATCGTGATGGCCATGGTGCGCGCCACCAGGTCGGTACCGCCGCCCGGTGCGAACGGCACCACGAGCTTGATCGGCTTCTCTGGAAACGCCGCGCGCGCGGGCATCGCGGCCAGGCTTGCGGCGGCGCAGGCGATCGAAAGAAGAAGGGCGCTCCTGGCACGTGCCAGGATCGTGGTGTTCTGCATGGGCTGTCTCCGTCAAAAAAGGAATGTGCGAAATCCATCGGGGCGGCCCTGCGGCTCTTCTCGTCGACTGGGTACAGCTTAGGCGCATGGGCCTCGTGGCACAGCCCCCGATTTCCACTGGATGGAAATTTGCGTTAGGCTCGGCCCTGTCGCCTCGAGCCCCCTTTCATGCCCTCTCCTCCAGACTCCATACCGCGGCGCCAGCATCACGAAGATCCGCTCCTGAACCGGTCCCTGGTGCGGGGCATCGAGATCCTGCGCGCCTTCCGGCCGGGTGCGGACCTGCTGGGCAACGGGGAGATCGCAGAGCGCACCGGCCTCTCGCGTGCGACCGCGAGCCGCCTGACGCAAACGCTGGCCGAGACCGGCCTGCTCGAGCATGACCGCAGCCGTCGGGCCTACCGGCTGGCGGCCCCCGTGCTGAGCCTGGGCCACGCCATGCGCTCCGGATCGCCGGTGCTCCATGCGGTGGCGCCGCTGATGCGCGCACTGGCCGAGAAGATGCGCATCAATGTCGGCCTGGCGGCGCCGGACCGCGATGAGATGGTGTATCTGGAATCGGTGCGCTACAACCGCAAGGTGGCGCTGCGCAACGTGGTCGCGGGCCAGCGCGTGCCGATGGAACTCACCTCGCTGGGAAGGGCCTACCTGGCCGTAGCGCCACCCGCAGAACGGCGCGCGCTGCTGGCCGGATTCAAGGCCGCGCGGCGTTCGGAATGGGGCCGGATCCGCGACGAGATCGGCGCCGCGATGGCCAGCGTCGAACAGCGGGGCTATTGCGTGGCGTCATGGCAGCCCGAGGTGGTCGCGCTCGCCGCGCCGCTTGTCATGCCCGGCCGGCCGATCCATGTCTTCAATGTGAGCGTTGCCACGGCGGCGAGCATCCGGGACACCGAAGAGGAATTGCGGGGACCTCTGCTTGCCTTGCGGGACAAGGCATGCGCGGTGCTGATGGCGGCGGAGCCGCAGCGCTAGCCGCCGCTCCTTCCAAGCGCCGCCACCACGGCCTCGCCCATCTCCTCGGTGCCCACGCGGGTGCAGCCGGGCTGGAAGATGTCGCCGGTGCGCAGCCCATCGGCCAGCACGCGGCGCACGGCGCCTTCGACGCGGCCGGCAGCGCCGGGCTGGTCGAACGAGAAGCGCAGCATCATCGCCATCGACAGGATCGAGGCCAGGGGGTTCGCGAGGTTCTTGCCCGCGATGTCGGGCGCGGTGCCGTGCACCGGCTCGTAGAGCCCGAAGCTGCCCGCCGCCATCGAGGCCGATGGCAGCATGCCGATCGACCCGGTGAGCATTGCGGCCGCGTCGGAGAGGATGTCGCCGAAGATGTTGCCGGTGACGATCACGTCGAACTGCCGGGGCGCACGCATCAGCTGCATGGCGGCCGCATCGACGAACAGGTGCGTGAGCGCCACGTCCGGGTATTGCGCGCCGACGCGCGTGACCACCTCGCGCCACAGCTGCATCACCTCGAGCACGTTGGCCTTGTCCACCGAACACAGCTTGCGCCCGCGTGCCCGCGCGGTGCGAAACGCCACATGCGCGATGCGCTCGATCTCCGGCTCCGAGTAGCGCATGGTGTTGAAGGCCTCGCGCTCGCCGGCCGCGTTGAGGCCGCTGCCCCGCGGCTCGCCGAAGTACACGTCGCCCGTGAGCTCGCGCAGGATCATCAGGTCGAGGCCGTCGACCACTTCGGCTTTCAGCGTCGAGGCGCCGATCAGCTCGGGAAACAGGAAGGCGGGCCGGAAGTTCGCGAACAGGCCCAGCTCCTTGCGCAGGCGCAGCAGGCTCGCGCCCGGCCGCATCATGAACGGGATCTCCTCGTCGCCCGGCATGCCGGCCGAACCGAACAGGATCGCATCGGCCTTGCGCGCGATCTCGCTCGTGGCGGCGGGCAGCGGATCGCCGGCGGCATCGATGCCGGCCTGCCCGATCGCCGCCTCCACCAGTTCCAGGGGCCGGGCGCCGCCCACCACTGCCTTGAGCACTTTCACGGCCTCGGCCGTGACCTCGCGGCCAATGCCGTCGCCCGGCATCACTGCTATCTTCATTTCAAACCTTTCTGGGTTGTCTCGTTTCAGGAAGGCTGGCCACCCTCGCACCGCCGCTCGAAGGCGTCGATGGCGGCGTGCTGCGCCAGCGTGTAGTCGATCTCGTCCAGGCCCTCGAGCAGGCAATGGCGCGGGAACGGATCGATCGCGAAAGGCTCGATGCCGCCGCGCGGTCCGGTGACGGTCTGCGCGCGCAGGTCCACCGTCATGCGCGCGCCGGGATGCGCGCGCAGGTCGGCCAGCATCTGCCGCACCACGGCTTCGGACAGGCGCACCGGCAGCAGGCCGTTCTTCAGCGCGTTGCCGAAGAAGATGTCGCCGAAGCCCGGCGCCACCACGGCGCGAAAGCCCGCGTCGTACAGCGCCCAGACGGCGTGCTCGCGCGACGAGCCGCAGCCGAAGTTGGGGCCGGCCACCAGGATGCGCGCCTGCGCATACGCCGGCTCGTCGAGCACGAAGCCGTCTCGGGGCTGGCCGTTCGCGTCATGCCGCAGGCCGCGAAAAAGATAGTTGCCGAAGTTGTCGGAACGCGGCTTCTGCAGGTAGAGCGCGGGCACGATCTGGTCGGTGTCGACGTTCGCGCGGGGCAGTGGCGCCGCCACGGCCTCGAGTCGGGTGAAAGCTTCCATCGTTCGAATTCCGGTTGTCGCTCAGCGGTGCGCGGCGAGCAGGCTGCGCACATCGGTCAGCCGGCCGGTGACGGCGGCTGCCGCGGCCATGGCAGGGCTCATCAGGTGGGTGCGCGATCCCGGTCCCTGGCGGCCGACGAAGTTGCGGTTGGAGGTCGATGCGCAGCGCTGGCCCGCGGCCACCTGGTCGCCGTTGGTGCCCAGGCACATGGAGCATCCGGCGTGGCGCCACTGCAGGCCGGCCGCAAGGAACACCGCGTCGAGCCCCTCGGCCTCGGCCTGCTGCTTCACGAGCCCCGAGCCGGGCACGACCCAGGCCTCGACACCTTCGGCCACGCGGCGGCCGCGCACCACCTCGGCGGCACTGCGCATGTCCTCGATGCGGCCGTTGGTGCAGGAGCCGATGAAGACGCGGTCGACCGCGACCTCGCCGAGCGGCTGGCCCGGACGCAGTCCCATGTAGGCCAGCGTGCGCTCCATGGTCTCGCGGCGCTCGGCGCTGGCGGCATGGGCGGGATCGGGCACGCAGCCGGTGATCGGCAACGCGTCTTCGGGGCTGTTGCCCCAGGTGACCATCGGCGCGATGTCGCCGGCGCGAAGCTGCAGCGCGTTGTCGAACACGGCGCCCTCGTCGCCGGGCAGCTGGCGCCAGCGTGCCACCGCCTCGTCCCAGGCGGCGCCCTGCGGCGCCTCGGGGCGCCCGGCCAGCCACTCGAAGGTGGTGTCGTCGGGCGCGACCATGCCGGCCCGCGCGCCGGCCTCGATCGACATGTTGCACACCGTCATGCGCCCCGCCATCGGAAGGGCGCGGATCGCCTCGCCCGCGTACTCGATGACGTGGCCGGTGCCGCCCCCGGCACCGAGCCGCGCGATCACGGCCAGGATGATGTCCTTGGCCGAGACGCCTTCGGGAAGCCGCCCGTCGATGGTCACGCGCAGCGTGCGCGGCTTGCGCTGCCAGAGGGTCTGCGTGGCGAGCACGTGCGCCACTTCGGAGGCGCCGATGCCGAAGGCCAGCGCGCCGAGCGCGCCATGCGTGGCGGTGTGGCTGTCGCCGCAGACGATCACGCTGCCGGGCAGGCTCAGGCCCTGCTCCGGCCCCACCACGTGCACGATGCCCTGGCGCAGGTCGTCCAGGCCGAAGAAGCGGATGCCGGCGGCGGCGCTGTCGTGCTGCAGGGCCTCGGCCATGGCCCGCTTCTCGGGATCGGCGATGTCGGACAGCGCGCGCGAGGCGGTCGGCACGTAGTGGTCGGGCGTGGCGAACGCGCGGTCGGGCCGGCGCACCGCGAGGCCGCGATGGCGCAGCATCTCGAAGGCGGGCGCGGAGCCGTCCTGCACCAGGTGGCGGTCGACGTACAGCAGGCCCTGGCCATCGTCGCGCTGCATCACCAGGTGCGCCTGCCAGATCTTTTCGAAGAGGGTGCGGGGAACGGAAGGCATGGATGAAAGAAGTCGCTTTGGGAAAGTAAGGAAATCAGTCGAGCTTCACGCCCGAGATGCGCACGATCTCCGCATAGCGCCTGGTCTCGCTCGCCATGAAACGGCCGTAGTCCTCGGGCGTGCCGCCGCCGATCTCGGCACCGAACGCCGCCATGCGCTTTTGCAGCTCGGGCGACTTGAGCACCGCGTTGGCCTCGGCGTTGAGCTTGTCGATGATCGGGCGCGGCGTGCCCGCCGGTGCCGAGAGCCCGTACCACGACGACGCATAGACGCCCTTCAGGCCCGCTTCGTCGAAGGTGGGCACGTCGGGCAGTGCGGGGTTGCGCTGCTTCGATGCCACGGCCAGTGCACGCATGCGGCCGGCCGCAATGAAGGGCAGGCAGGTGGTGGTGTCGAGCATCAGCGAGACATGGCCCGCGGCCAGGTCGGACTCGGCCGGCGACGTGCCCTTGTAGGGCACGTGCACGATGTCGAGCTTGGCGGCGGTGGCGAACTGCACCGCCGCCAGGTGCTGCGACGAGCCCACGCCGCCGGAGGCGTAGTTGAGCTTGCCCGGGTTCGCGCGCGCCGCATCGATCACGTCCTTGACGGACTTGAACGGCGAACTGGCCGGCACCACGAGGATGTTGGGCACGGCCGAGACATAGATGATCGGCTCGAAGTCCTTCACCGGATCGAAGCCCAGCTTGTTGTAGAGGCTCACGTTCACTGCGTTGGGACTGATCGAGGACATCAGCAGGTTGTAGCCATCGGGCTTTTGCCGCGCCGCGAGCTCGGTGCCGATGTTGCCGCCGGCACCGGCGCGGTTGTCGACCACGAAGGGGTGGCCCAGCCGCTGGCCGAGCAGGTCGGACACGATGCGCGCCGTGGTGTCCACGCCGCCGCCCGGTGGCCAGGGCACCATGAGCTTGATGGGCTGGGACGGATAGTTCTTCGTTGCCGCGTCGTCCGCGAAGGCCGCGGCCTGCGCGCCAAGCAGCACGGCCGCCACCAGGCAGGCATGCAATTTCTTCATCGTCATGGGCTTGTCTCCGTCGTTTTGCTGGCTGCGATGCTATGCCTGCGCCCCTGCACGCAGCAACCACAATAAAGGCATGCAAGCATGAGTAAACTTCATACCCCATGACACGCCGACTGCCTCCGCTCAATGCCTTGCGCGCCTTCGAGGCGGCCGCCCGCTCGGGCAATTTCACGCGGGCCGCGCAGGAGCTGTTCGTGACCCAGGGCGCGGTGAGCCGGCACATCGCGACGCTCGAAGGCTGGCTCAAGGTGCCGCTGTTCGAGCGCGGGCGGCACGGCATCCGCCTCACGCCCGCCGGCGAGAGCTACTTTGCGAGCATGCGCGTGGCCTTCGACCAGATCGAGCACGGCACACGGCAGCTGCAGCAAAGCCCGGACGAATGGCTGCTGCGCATCAAGGTGCCGCCCACCTTCGCGATCCGCTGGCTGATTCCGCGGCTCGGGCGTTTTCATGCGCAGCACCCGCGCATCGACGTGCAGATCACCACGTCGCACAAGCCGGCCGATTTCGACCGCGACGACATCGACGTGAGCATCCATTCCGAGCCGAGCCCGCCGGTGGGTCCGGGCTACCGGCTGCTGTTCCGCGAAACGCTGCTGCCCGTGTGCGCGCCTGCGCTGCTGCGGCGCGATCCGCCGCTGGTGCGCCCCGCCGACCTCGCGCACCAGGCGCTCCTGAGTTCGCTCAACCGGCCGCACGACTGGCCGACCTGGCTGGCGGCCGCGGGCCTGCCGGACCTCGACACCCGGCGCGGCCTCACGTTCGAGAACGCCGCCATGGCCTACCAGGCCGCGGCGGAGGAACTCGGCGTGATGGTGGGCCTCTTCGCGTTCGTGCGCGACGACCTGGCCAGCGGGCGGTTGGTGGCGCCGTTCGACCTGCGCGTGCCGACCCAGGGCGGCTACTTCATGGCCTGGCGCACGGACCGGCCGATGCCGCAGCGGGTGCGCGATTTCGAGCACTGGATCGCGGCGGAAGCGGAAGCCGGCGAGGCCTGAGCCCGGGCGCACCGCGTCCACGTCACCTGCAGGCCCGGCGGGGCTGATGAGTTTTTCTCAGCGCTCACATGACTTTATTGTGATTGAGCTGCGCCGCCCGATCCCCTATCGTCCACGCACAAAATCACTCGGAGACACGGGCTTTTTCCTGGCATTTCGCTTCGGAGAAAAAGTCCGGCAAAGCATGGACATCCTGGCCGAAGGCCTGCAATTTCCTGAGGGGCCCGTGGCACTGGCCGACGGCTCGGTGCTGCTGGTCGAAATGCGCGCGGGCCGCATCGCGCGGGTCGCGCCCGACGGACGGATCCACACCCTCTGCGATTGCGGCGGCGGACCGAACGGCGCCGCGGTCGGGCCCGATGGCGCGCTCTATGTCTGCGACAACGGCGGCAGCGCCTATGCGCCCGGCCGCTTCACTTCCACCGGCCCCGCGCCGGACTACCAGGGCGGCAGCATCCGGCGCATCGACCTCGCCACCGGCGGGGCCGCAATCCTGTACACGCACTGCGGCGAGCACCGGCTGTCGTCGCCGAACGACCTCGTCTTCGATGCACAGGGCGGCTTCTACTTCACCGACTTTGGCAAGAAGCATGCGCGCTCCCGCGACAGCGGGAGCGTGTATTACGCGCTGCCCGACGGATCTCGCATCGCCGAGGTGGCCCACCCGCTGCTGTCGCCGAACGGCATCGGCCTGTCGCCCGACGGCCGGGCGCTCTATGTGGCCGAAACCGAGACGGCGCGCCTCTGGGCCTTCGACATCATCGAGCCCGGCGTGGTGCACAAGCACCCCTTTCCCTCGCCGCACGGTGGACGGCTGGTGTGCGGCCTGCCGGGCTTCCAGCGCTTCGACAGCCTGGCGGTGCAGGCAAATGGACAGGTCTGCGTCGCGACGCTGGTCACGGGCGCGATCTCGGTCATTGCGCCATCGGGCGAACTGCTGCGCCAGCAGCTGTTTCCCGACCTCTACGTGACCAACATCTGCTTCGGCGGTCCCGGGCTCGGGACGGCGTACCTCACGCTGTCCGCCACCGGCCGGCTCGTGTCGTTGCCGTGGCCCGAGCCCGGCTTGCGGCTTCATTTCAACGCTTGAATCTTGCCGCGCGCCACGTGCGCCCCCGGCACAGGAGAACACACCATGGATCGTCGAGAACTCGTCACCGCGATGGCGGGAGCCTGCCTCGCAGGCGCCTTGCCGGCCTTCGCGGCCACGCCCTACCCCAGCCGGCAGGTGCGGGTGGTGGTGCCCTTCACGGCCGGCGGCGGCACCGACGTGGTCGCCAGGGCAATCGCGGCGGGCATGTCGGAGTCGATGGGCCAGACCTTCTATGTCGACAACCGGCCCGGCGCCAGCACGGTGATCGGCTCCGAGTTCGTGGCCAAGTCGCCACCCGACGGCTACACGCTGCTGGTGGCGAGCGTGCCGCATGCCACCAATCCCTCGATGATGAAAAACCTGCCGTTCGATACGCTCAAGGCCTTTGCGCCGGTGAGCCTGGCGGTGCAGTCGCCGTTCATCATGGTCGCCTCGTCCACGTCCGGCATCCAGTCGATGGACGAAGCGCTCGCGCAGGCCAAGGCGAAGCGGCTGTCGTTCGCGTCCACCGGCAGCGGCACGGCCGACCACCTGTCGATGGAGCTTCTCGCGCTGCAGTCGAACGTCGCGATGACGCACGTGCCCTACAAGGGCACCGGCCCGGCGCTGGCAGACGTGCTGGGCGGCCACGTCGACCTGATGTTCGCCAACGTGGTCGCGGCGGGGCCGCTGGTCAAGTCCGGCAAGCTGCGCGCCCTTGCCACGTCGACGGCGAAGCGCAGTGCCTCGCTGCCCGACGTGCGCACGGTCAGCGAGATCAGCGGCAAGCCCTTCGACGTGAGCGCGTGGGCCGGCGTGCTGGCGCCTGCAGGCACCGACCCAGCGGTGGTCGAGCGGCTGAGCGCTGAAATCCGCAAGGCCTTGCAGACCAGTGCGACGCGCGAGGCGCTGGTGGTCAACGGGGCCGACCCGGTGGGCGGCACGCCGGCGCAGTTCCAGGCCTTCATCGCGCGCGAGATGCAGACCTGGCGCGGGATCATCGCCAAGGCCGGCATCACCCCGGGCTGAACCCGGAGAGACCTCCATGCCCTTCGTGATCATCGCGCTCGACAGGCCCGGCGCACAGGCGCTGCGCACCGCATTGAAGCCGGCCCACCTGGACTACCTGATTGCCGCCCAACACAAGATGCTGGCCGGCGGCGCCTTGCTCGGCGACGAGGGCCGGGCCATCGGCGGCCTCATCGTGCTCGATACGGAAGACCGGCAGGCGGCCGAGACCTTCGCCCGCGAAGACCCGTTCAACAGCGGCGGGCTGTTCGCCTCGGTCCAGGTCATGCCCTGGCGCAAGAGCTTCTTCGATGGGCTGCGAACCGGATAGGGGCCGGAAGCAGAAAGTTTCCCCTGCCGCTGCAGGGGCTGGCTACGATGTGCCCACGCCCACAAGGAGCACAGACATGTCGAACCACGTTTACAAGTCGCTCGAACTCACCGGCTCGTCGCCCGTCAGCATCGAGGAAGCGGTCCAGACCGCCATCGCCAAGGCGCACGAGACGGTCCGCAACATCCAGTGGTTCACCGTCACCGAGACGCGCGGCCATGTGACCGACGGCAAGGTCGCGCACTGGCAGGTCACGCTGAAGATCGGTTTCACGCTCGAATAGCGTCCGCACAGGCCGCCCGGGCGGCCCGGCTATCCTCCGCACGCCGCGCTCGCGGCACACGTGTCCTGGCGTCTCATCGAGATCGCCGGGCCGATCCACCTTTTGCCAGAAGAGAAAGACATCGTTCCATGTTCCGCACCCTGCTCAAGTCGAAGATCCACCGCGTGGCCGTGACCGACTGCGAACTGCACTACGAAGGCTCCTGCGCCATCGACGAAGACCTGCTCGATGCCGCCAACCTCTCCGAGAACGAGCAGGTCCACATCTGGAACATCAACAACGGCGAGCGCTTCGTCACCTATGCGATCCGCGGAGAGCGCGGCACCGGCATCATCTCGGTCAACGGCTCGGCCGCGCGGCGCGCCTCGGTGGGCGACCTGATCATCATCGCGGCCTTCGGCCTGGTGCCCGAAGACCAGGTGGCGGGCTACAAGCCCAGGCTGGTGTTCGTGGACGGCGCGAACCGCATCAAGGAAGAGCGCGGCCACGTTCCGGTGCAGGCGGCGTCCGGCGAGGCCGCGCTGGCCTGACGCGACAGCGCACATGCACACCGAACAAGGCGGCGAAGGCCCGGACCTGCTGCTCATGCTGCATGGCATGGGTTCGACCGGCGCGGTGTGGTCGCCGATGTGCGCCGACGCCGGCGCGCGATGGAAGGGCCGCTGGCTGGTTCCCGACCTGCCGGGCCACGGCCAGTCCCAGCGCCAGGACGCCTACGCCCTCGGTCACTATGCGGCCAGCGTCGCATGCGCCGCGCTGCCGCACATCCACCCCGAGGGCCGGCTCGCGGTGGTCGGCCACTCGCTCGGCGGTGTGATCGGCCTCGCACTGGCGAGCGGCTGGTTCGGCATCGCGCCGCACCAGGTCTTTGCCGCCGGCATCAAGATCGAATGGAGCGATGAGGACCTGCGCCGCATGGCGGCCCTTGCGTCCCAGCCGGCCAAGAAGTTTTCGACGTCCGAAGAAGCGCAGGACCGGTACCTCAAGGTCTCGGGCCTGGCGGGCATTGCCGATGCGGGGTCGGCCGCCGCCGCGCGCGGCGTCGTGCAGGACGCCGATGGCTGGCGCCTTGCCATGGACCCGCGCGCCCATGGCGTGGGCAAGCCGCCGGTCGCCGAATTGCTCTCGGTGGCGCGTTGCCCCGTGCACCTCGGCCGCGGCGGCCACGATGCGATGGTGACCCTGGCCCAGATCCGCGCGCTCGATCCCCAGGCGCGCGACCTGGGACCGCATGGGCACAACGTGATGGTCGAGGCGCCGGGGCAGGTCTGGGAGTGGCTGGCCTCGTTCCCCTGAGTCGCTCAGGCCCTTCGGATCGGCACCACCCGCGCCTCGGCTGCGCGCGCCCGCAGCTGGCCGCATCCGCCATCGATGTCCTGGCCGGCCGACTGGCGCAGCTTGGTCAGGATGCCGCGCTGGTGCAGCGTGCGGGCGATCTGCTCGCAGCGCTCCCACGAGGGGCGGCTGAAGCCCACGCCCTCCACGGCATTGAACGGGATCATGTTCAACACGCCGTACTTGCCCGAGAGCAGTTCGACGATGCCGTCGATCTCGTCGTGCCCGTCGTTGACGCCTTCGAGCAGCGTCCACTGGTACTGGATCGGGTAGCCGGTGGCGCGCGCATAGCGCTCCCCTGCGGCCACCAGTTCTTCGGGCGTCATGGCCGGTGCGCGCGGCAGAAGCTTCTTGCGCAACTGTGCCCTGGTGGTGTGCAGCGAGAGCGCCAGCGCGGGCCTCACGCGCGCCTGGGCCAGCTTCTCGAACGCACGCAAATCGCCGACGGTGGAGAACACCAGGTTCTTGTGGCCGATGTTGCCCACCGTGCCCAGCAGCTCGATGGCCTCGATCACGTTGTCCAGGTTGTGCGCCGGCTCGCCCATGCCCATGAACACCACCTTGCGCACCGGACGGCGCGCGCGAGCGAGGGCCACCTGCGCGATGATTTCCGCGCTTCCCATCTGGCGCAGCAGGCCGTCACGCCCCGTCATGCAGAACTGGCAGCCGACCGCGCACCCGACCTGCGATGAGACGCAGAGGCCGTCCCGTGGCAGCAGCACGCTCTCGACGGTCTGGCCGTCCGAGAGCGCGACGAGCAGCCGCTCGGACCCGTCGGCGCCGGGGTGCACCGCGTGAATGCGCGCGAGCCCCGCCAACTCGGCCTCGATGGACGGCAGGGCCGCGAGCAGTGACGACGGGAAGAAGGTCCCCGGCAGGCGCCTGCCGCTGTCACGGGGAAGCGCATGGGACCACAGCCGCAGGATTCGCTGCTCGTGGCTCGGGCCCGCGCCGGCAGCGCGAAGGCGCTGTTTCAATTCATGGATTCGCATGCGCGGCTCGGGACGAAGGGGCTCTGGGGCATGGACATGCGGCAGATTGTGCATGGCGGGCTTCGACGCGATCGCGCGGATTGATGACAATCGGCCTCCCCTCCTTCGCTCCAGCCACATGTTCACCCTGACCCGACTGACGATCGACCGCGCCCGCAAGGAGCGGCTGCCCCAGGTCGCCGGAAGCCTGGCGTTCACGACCTTGCTGTCGATCGTGCCCTTGCTGGCCGCGAGCTTCGCGCTGTTCACGCGCTTTCCGGTCTTCGCGCGGTTCAAGGAAGCGCTGCAGGAGTTCCTGCTGAACCGGCTGCTTCCCGCGGACATCGCGCGCACGGTGCTGAAGTACCTGAACCAGTTCGCGGCCAATGCCAGCGGCCTGACCTGGGTCGGTTCGCTGCTCCTGCTGGCCACGGCGGTCGCGATGCTGCTGACGGTGGAGAACGCGCTCAACCAGATGTGGAAGGTCCGCAAGAACCGGCCGTTCTTCAAGCGGGTCGGCCTGTACCTGCTGATGCTGGCGATCGGGCCGCCGGTGCTGGGCCTGAGCCTGTGGGCGACCTCGTACCTGCTGGGCGTTTCGCTGGGGCTGATCGGCGCGCTGCCGCCGTCCTTCGCATTCGTGCTCGACCTCGGGCCGCTCGTGCTGGGGGTGGCGGTGCTCACGTGCATGTTCTACCTCGTGCCGAATGCCAGGGTGCGGCTGCGCGACGCGTTCGCGGGCGGCCTGATCGCCAGCGTGGCCTTCGAGCTCGGCAAGCGCGGCTTCACCAGCTACCTGGTCAAGGTGCCCACCTACAAGGCGCTGTACGGCACCTTCGCGGCGCTCCCGATGTTCTTGCTGTGGGTGTACTTCTCGTGGCTGGTCACGCTGGTCGCGGCCCTGGTGGCGGCCAACCTGGCGCTCACGCGCCGGCGTCCGGCGGCACGGGCCGCCCGGGGCCCGGGCTAGCATCCGGGCCTGGTCATTTCAGAAGCGGTGTTCGCATGAAGTCTGCAGGCCTGAAGGGCACGGTGTCGATCGAGCTGGTGCACGAGGCGATCCATGCCGCGGCGCTCAGGAACATGGACCTCGGCCGCGTGCTGGAGGCCGCGAAGATCGACCGCGACCTGCTCGACGCACCGCGCGCGCGGGTGCCGGCCGCCGCGTATTCGCGCATGTGGGTGGCACTGGCCGACCTGATGGACGACGAGTTCTTCGGCCTCGACAGCCATGGGCTGCGCCGCGGAAGCTATGCGCTCATGACGCGCGCGGCGGTGAGCTCGGACAACCTGGAGCACGCCATGCGGCGCATCCTGCGGTTCCTGCATGCCACGCTGGACGACTTCCAGGGAGAGCTGGTCCGCTCGGCGGACGAGGCGCGCGTGATCCTGCATGACGGCGGCGTGCTGCGCCGGCTGTTCGGCTACGGCACCTGGTTCATCCTTGTGCACGGGCTGGCGTGCTGGCTGGTGCACCGGCGCATTCCGCTGCGCGAGATGCAGTTCCGGTGCCCGCCTCCAGGGGACGACAGCCACTACCGCACGCGCTTCTGCGAGAACGTGAAGTTCAACGGCGAGACCACGCACATCACGTTCGCAAGCGAGCTGCTGGACCTGAAGATCGCGGAATCGCCCGCAACGGTCGACCACTTCCTGCGCGCAGCACCGGCCAACCTGCTGGTCAAGTACCGCAACGACGCCAGCACCCACGCACAGGTGCGCCACCGGCTGCGCAGCCAGCTGCCCGACGGATGGCCCGACCTGGAGACGCTCGCGCAGGAACTCTCTATGTCCGGCACCACGCTGCAGCGGCGCTTGCAGCAGGAGGGCCTGAGCTACCAGCGGGTGAAAGACGACCTGCGGCGCGACATCGCGATCGATCTCCTGTCGGGCGCGTCGTTGACGGTGGCCGAGGTTGCCGCGCGCACCGGCTTCCAGGAGACGAGCGCCTTTCATCGCGCGTTCAAGAAGTGGACGGGCGTCAGCCCGGGCGCCTACCGGTCTTCTGCGCCCGGGGCGGGGTAGCCGCCGCGGCGCCGACAAAGGTGCCCGCATACCTCCTCGCAGTTGCCGTCTTTGGGCATCGACCCGAAAACCCGCGGCCGATAGAGTGCCCCTGAAAGAGCGGCCTGCAACTGGTGCACGGCTCTCCAGAAGGCAAGGAACCCTGGAATGAACCGAATGATGGCGCCGCCGGTGCATGCGCAAGCGCTGCGGGATGCGGTCGATTGGGCGATCGCCACCCGGCGCAGCGTGCGGGCTTTCCTGCCCGAGCCGGTGGCGCGCGAAGAGATCGAGGCGATTCTCTCGACGGCGCGCTACAGCGCTTCGGGCATGAACATGCAGCCCTGGCATGTGCATGTGCTCACCGGCCCTGCGAAGGCCCGTTTGTCCGCGGCGATTGCAAGTCTCGACGACGATCCCCACAGGTCGGCGGACCTGGAGGAGCCCTATGACTACTACCCGCGCGAATGGCGCTCCCCCTACCTGGAGCGGCGCCGCAAGGTGGGTTGGGACCTCTACGGCCTGCTCGGCATCGCCAAGGGCGACAAGGAGCGCATGCACGCGCAGCACGGGCGCAACTACCGGTTCTTCGATGCGCCGGTGGGCCTGTTCTTCACGGTCGACCGCGCGCTGCAGGAAGGAAGCCTGCTGGACTACGGCATGTTCCTGCAGAGCGTGATGGTCGCCGCGCGCGGCCGCCAACTTCACACCTGCCCGCAGGCCGCTTTCCTGAAGTTCCACCGCCTGATCGCCGAGCAGCTGGGCATGCCCGCGGACCAGATGCTCGTCTGCGGCATGAGCCTGGGCTATGCCGATGCCTCATCGATCGAGAACTCGCTCGTCACCGAACGCGAGCCGGTCGCCGCGTTCACGACATTCCACGACACCGCCAAGGAGACAAGACCATGAGCGCGCAATCCTATGCCCAGGGCCTCGAGCGCTGCGAGGCGAACCACGTGCCGCTGACGCCGCTCGGCTTTCTCGACCGCGCCGCGCTGGCGCATCCGAATCGCCCGGCCGTGGTGCATGGCGAACTCTCGCGCACCTGGGAGCAAACGCGGGAGCGTTGCCTTCGCCTGGCGTCGGCGCTGGTGGCCAGGGGCATCCTGCCGGGGGACACGGTGTCGGTGCTGGCCCCCAACACGCCGGCCATGCTGGAGTCGCACTTCGGCGTCCCGCTGTCCGGTGCCGTGCTCAACGCGATCAACCACCGCCTGGACCCGGAGGGGATCGCGTTCATCCTTCGTCACGGCGAATGCAAGCTGCTGATGGTGGACCGCGAGTTCTCCGGCACCGTTGCAGCCGCGCTGGAGCTTCTCGATCGACCGCCCGTAGTGGTCGACATCGAGGACCACCTGGCGCCGCCCGGCGAGCGCATCGGCGAGACCGACTACGAGTCGCTGCTGGCAAGCGGAGATCCGGCCTTTGCCGGCCGCTGGCCGGACGACGAATGGCAGCCGATCGCCCTGAACTACACCTCGGGCACGACAGGCGATCCGAAGGGCGTGGTCGCGAGCCACCGCGGCACCTACCTCATGAGCCTGCTGCAGATCACCAACTGGGCGATGCCGCGCAGCCCCAGGTACCTGTGGACGCTGCCCATGTTCCACGCCAACGGCTGGTGCTTCACCTGGGCCGTCACGGCGGCGGCAGGCACCCATGTGTGCCTGCGCCGCGTGTCCGCCGAAGCGGTGATGGAAGCCATCGACAGGCACGGGATCGATCATCTCTGCGCCGCGCCGGTGGTGATGGCCATGCTCGCGGATTCGGCGCGCCACACCCGCTTGTCACGTGCCGTTCGCGTGCTGACCGCGGGATCTCCTCCGCCCCTTTCCGTGCTGAATGCCGTGCTGGCCATGGGCTTCGACGTGGAGCATGTCTTCGGCATCACGGAGGTTTGCGGCACGCCGGTGAGCTGCGTCTGGCAGGACGGCTGGGACGACCTGCCGCAGGCCGAGCAAGGCAAGCTGCGGGTGCGCCAGGGCGTGCGGGCCGCGATGTTCGAAGGCCTCATGGTCGGCGATGCGGACACGCTGGCACCCGTGCCCGCCGACGGAACGGCCGCAGGCGAGCTCATGCTGCGCGGCAACACGGTGATGATGGGCTACTTCAAGAACGAGGCGGCCACGCGCAAGGCACTGGCCGGCGGCTGGTTCCGCACCGGCGACGTCGCGGTGCTTCATGGCAACGGCTACGCGCAGATCACGGACCGCTCGAAGGACGTGATCATTTCCGGGGGCGAGAACATCTCGTCCGTGGAAGTCGAGGATGTGGTGCACGGACATCCGGCGGTCCTGCATGCCGCCGTGGTGGCCCAGCCCGACGAGAAATGGGGCGAGGTGCCGTGCGTGTTCATCGAACTCAGGGCCGGTGTCCCTGCGCCCACCGAGCAGGAGATCGTCGCGTTCTGCCGCGAGCGGCTCGCCCACTTCAAGTGTCCGCGCCGCGTGGTGTTCAGCAGCCTGCCGAAGACGGCCACCGGCAAGATCCAGAAGTTCCGCCTGCGCGAGCAGGCCGGAAGCCGGGAAGCCATCGTCCAGCGCCCGAACCATGACTGAGATCGAACCGGCGGGCTGCGCGCCCATTGCGCCCGGATACCGCTTCGTGCGGACCCACGCATTCAGCGAGGAACAGGTGAGCCGCTTCGCGATGGCCGCGGGCGACGAGAACCCGCTGCACCACGATGCACAGTTCGCGCGCGGCACGCGCTTCGGCGGATTGATCGCAAGCGGCACCCACACCACATCCCTCCTGCTGGGGCTCACGGCCACGCATTTCGCCAGCAGGGGGAGCGTGCTGGGCACCAGCTTTTCGGTCGACCTGCTGCGCCCGGTGCTCGCGACCGAGACAGTCGTCATGGAATGGCAGGTGACCTCGATCGCGGCGCACTCGAGGGGCGGCTGCATCCTCGAACTGCAGGGCGCGATGAGAGGCACGGACGACCGCACCCGGGTCCACGCGCACGGCACGGTGCTTTTCACGCCCGACGCCTGATCCACGCGTGGGGCACCGGGCCTGCGGTGCCTACTCCTGCGGTTCCAGCGCCAGCGGCGCGGGCGCAATGGCGGCCTTCTTGCGGGCCTGGAGAATGAACGAGACCACCTGCCACACGATGAAGACACCGATCATGCTGAGCAGGGTGCCACTGATCGGGCGCGATGCGAAAGTGCCGAAGCTTCCCCGGCTCAGCAGCATCGCGCGGCGGAAGTTCTCTTCGAGCATCGGGCCCAGGATGAAGCCGAGCATGAGCGGCGCAGCGTCCAGCTCGAGCCGCATGAACATGTAGCCCATGAAGCCGAAGGCGGACGTGATGAAGACGTCTTCGAGGTTGTTGTTCACGCTGTAGGTGCCGATGCAGCAGAAGAACAGGATCGACGGGAACAGCACGCTGTACGGGATCTTGAACACCGAGAGCCAGTAGCGCACCAGCGGCACGTTCAGCACCAGGAGGAACACGTTGCCGATCCACATGCTTGCCACCAGGCCCCAGAACAGCTCGGGGTGGGCGCCGATCATGTTCGGCCCGGGCTGGATGCCCTTGATGATGAAGGCCGCGAGCATCAGCGCCATCACGGCGTTCTCGGGAATGCCGATGCTCATGAGCGGGATGAAGCTGGTGCGCGCCGCGGCTTCGTCGGCCGCGGCCTGGCCGGCCACGCCCTCGATGCAGCCGGTGCCGATCTCGTGCTTGTACTTGCTGACCTTCTTGTCGAGCGCGTAGGCCGCGAACTGTGCGATGGTGGGACCGCCGCCGGGCAGGATTCCCAGCAGCGAGCCGACCACGCTGCCGCGCAGCGCGCTGGGGATGATCCGCTTGAACTCCGCCCAGGTGGGAATGAGGTTGATCTTGCCGTTGAACGGCGAACGCTCCTCGCGGGAGTCGAGGTTCTTGGTGATCTCGGCAATGCCGAAGCAGCCCAGCGCGATGCTCACGATGCCGACGCCGTCGGTCAGGAACGGCATGTCCAGCGTGAAGCGCGCCATGCCGCTGTTCACGTCGGTGCCGATGGTTCCGAGCAGCACGCCGATCATGCACATTGCCAGGCCGTTCAGCAGGCTGCCGGTGGTGACGAAGCTCACGCACACGAAACCCACCAGCATCATGGCCACGTAGTCCGCGGGGCCGAAGAGGAAGGCGACCTCCCCCAGCATGGGCGCGAAGAACGACAGCACCAGGATCGCGACGGTGCCGCCGATGAAACTGGAGAACCCGGCCGTGAAGAGCGCGAGCCCCGTCTGCCCTTTCAGCGTCATCGCGTACCCGTCGATGCAGGCCACGATGCTGCTCGCATGCGGGATCTTCATGGTGATGGCGCTCACGCTGTCGCCGTACTGCGCACCGTAGTAGATGCCGGCCAGCATGATGAGCGCGCCGGTCGTCGGAATGGAATAGGTCAGCGGCAGCAGCAGGCTGATGGTCGCCAGCGGGCCGAGGCCAGGCAGCAGGCCGACCAGCGTTCCCACCGTGCAGCCGATGGCGCAGAACATCAGGTTCTGCCAGGTCAGGGCGTGCGAGAAACCGAACGCCAGGTTGTGAAGGACTTCCATGGTCGTGGCCTCAAAAAAGCGGCAGGTTCAAGCCGAGGAGTTTCTGGAGCGCGAACGCCATGGCGATCAGCCCGGCGGAGATCTTCACGTTGCGCACCCACGAGTTCGAACTGCCCGCGAAGGCCGAGCAGAACACCATGAAGACGATGCCCACGACCATGTCCAGGTACATCGAGATCAACGCGAAGCCGCAGAGGCTCCCGAGGATGAGTGCGATGTTCTTGAAATGGAGGTCCAGCCGCACCGGCGCGACAAAGAACGCCCGGACCACCGTCGCCACGCCGATCAGCAGCAGCAGGCCGCTCACCATCACGGGAAAAAGACCCGGCCCCGCGCGGCTCAGGTCCCCGATGGGATAGCGAAGCCCCGTGAGGCCGAAGGCCAATGCAATTGCCATGAGGAAAAGTCCCCTGACAAGATTTCTGTTTCTCATACGTTCCCGATCTAGTGGGTTGTCGAACGCGACCGGCGCGGGGGAACCGGCGCGGCTTGTCTCCATCCGGTGGAATTCCGGACGAACGAATGCTCTTTCGCAGAGCTGATCGCTGTCTGACGCGGCGCTAAGGGGAACTACGTACCGCGCGAGGAGTGACGGATTCAATGCCATCGCCGGCCAGGGCGGCTGCCGGCGATCGCATCTCGTCCCGATGAACGCTAAGCTTTGCGCATGAGCAAGCACTGCACCCACACCGAAGCCGTCCACCATGTCACGCCCAGCGCGCTCGGCTGCGAGGAATGCCTGAAGTCAGGCAGCCCCTGGGTGCACCTGCGGCTGTGCAGGACCTGCGGTCACGTCGGCTGCTGCGACGACTCGCCCAACCGCCATGCGCGCGCGCATTTCCACGCCACGGGCCATCCGGTCATCGAGGGCTACGATCCGCCCGAGGGCTGGGGCTGGTGTTTCGTCGACCGCGTAGCACTCGACCTGGGCGATGACACGACGCCGCAGAACGGACCGATTCCGCGTTTCGTCTGAAAGGCGGGGCATCGGCTTGTGGACACGGCGCCATCCCGATGCCGGATTGGCGATGAGTAATCGCCAACTTACCTGAAGAAATCAGATTCCGGCGACGCCGCGCTGCAGCGCGAAGTCCAGCAGCACCCGGTCGGTCGGCTCTTCCGGCCAGGTGTCCTGCGCAACCCAGCGGTAGAAGGTGGTGGCCGCCACCCGGCTCGCCGGACCGTCGCGGCGCCAGGCGCGCGCAATGGGTGCCGCCATCTGGTCGAGCCGCTCGGCCTCGAAGCGCGTGCGCACCTCTGCCTGCATGGCCTGCGGCATCTCGGCAAAGACCGCCCTCGCCTGCCCCATGCGGTCGTTCTCCCAGAGTTCGCGGATGCGCCGCAGGCGATCGGCTTCCGACAGCGGTGCCACCGGCGGCGCGAGCGCCGGGGGCTGCCCCTGGGTGCCGGGCGCGGGCTCCATGGCGGTCACGCCTGCATAGCCCTTCTTCAGTGCGTCCTTGAAGTAGGCGGCCGGCGACTTGAGCCCCGGCATGGCGGCGTTGCGCAGCCGCTGGTCCACGTGATCGAGCGTGGCCCGGATCTGCCCTTCGTCCGTCGTGGCGTAGAGGTCCTGGGCCTCGTCCTGCTTGAGACCCAGTGCGATCAGGCGCCCGACCAGCTCCAGGTCGAACACGTTGCGGTTCGCCGCGCTGATGTCGCCCAGGCGCTGCTGGACCTTGGGAACGACCCGGAACTGGATCTCCTCGATCTTCCGGCCGCGCTTGTGCTCGATCAGCTCGAGCCCGAAGTCCTCGCACAGGGCGTCGATCTCGGCCAGCGCCTTGCTGATGACGTCGCGCTTGAGAAAACGGTAGTCGACTTCCTTGATGTCGCTGCGGCCGGTCAGCACCGCGGCCCACCAGACCACGTCCTCGCGCATCGACAGGCGGCCGGGCGACGTCAGGTAGCGCGCGCCGATTTCGTACAGCACGGCGGCGGAGTAGCTGCGCATCTGGCTGCTCATCTCGAGCAGGACGCGGGTGTATTGGTGCGGCTTGACCAGCCGCTCCTTGATCTCGTCGGGATAGCGCCAGGTCACGATGCAGGGTCGTCCCCTGCCCTGCTCCTCGATCGTGACAGTGCCCAGCAACTGCGACGACACCCATCGCTTGAGGGAGCTGCTGCTGGTCGACCACTCGATGGTCGTGGCCTGCATGTCGCGCAGGTGGGATTTCAGCAGTTCGGTGTTGTTCGAGTTGAAGCGGGCGTCACCGATCAGTTCGCTCAGCGTCAGCTTGTAGACCGGTTCGTCGACGCCCTGGCGCTGTGAGTGGTAGAGCAGCGCGTTGTAGATCCGCCGCGAGAGCAAGGTGAGACGGCCGCGCTTGGGGCGGATCGCAATGGCCTCGTTGGCCTTGGCGACGGTCTGCTCGTCGGCAGTGGGCGCTTGCCGGGGCGGAGACCGCGAATGCGAATTTTCTTCCTCGTCCATGGTCTGCTGCGGCAATAAGGTGGTTTCACATCATGCCTTTGCATTGTGATTCAGTCAATTCACATTAGCCGCGCAACGGTGCCTTGGTATGTTTGCAGATAAACACTTGGGGGATTGAAGAATTGAGGTTGCGTTTTCCCTTGTGGTGACAAGTACTTAGGCCTAGCGTTGTGAGATCGGTTGGGATTGAATGTGAGATCGGTTGGGGTTTGATGTGAGCCTCGATGGGAAACGTAAGCCACAGTTGTGAGTCCGGATGGGTTCCAATGTGAGTGGATATGGGCTGCCGTACCCCACCGGACCCGCAAACGGCCCCAAAGTGAGCGATGTTCCCGGCCGACGAGGTGCCGGAGGCGCCCTGCCCCCGCCTGCGGTCGCATATCCAATCGCTTGGGGAGGGATCCAGGGGCTTGGTCCCCAATGCTTCTCACAATACTTCGCGGCATCGAGCGCGGCCTGTCGGTAAAACTTGTCCATTCGACAGATTCTCATAGAATTGCCGGATTCTGTCGAATAAGGCCATGAAAAATGTCAGTTCCCGTGCCGCCGGTCAGTGGAAACCTGGTTTCCACGGAGCTCCAGGTTCCACCTCGCCAAACCATCAACATGCAAAAGATCGCCGCGCTTGCCACGCGAGCGGGCTCGATGGTGGAACAGATCCGCGGCATGTTGCTGGCGCCTGAAGCCCGCAAGATCCCGCCCACCTACTCCACCGCCCAGCTGTCGGCGCTTTGCGGCGTCGACAAGGCCCATGTTGCCTACCGCATCACCAAGGAGGATCTGCCGGCCGGCCGGCTGACGCCCTCGGGCGGAAAGCGAACCTTCGAACTCGATGAACTGCGCCGCTGGACCCGGACCTACCGCGCTGAAAAGATGCGCCCGCCGGGCCGCAAGGCCATCACCATCGCGGTCGGCAACTTCAAGGGCGGCGTCGCAAAGACGACCACGGCGATGGTGCTCGCGCAGGGGCTCAGCCTTCGGGGCCATCGGGTGCTGGCCATCGACACCGATCCGCAGGGTTCCCTGACCACGCTGCACGGCCTGCTGCCGGAAGCCGAGGTCACGGAGGACATGACGATCGGGCCGCTGTGCGACGGCAGCGAGAACGATATCCGCTATGCGATCCGTTCGACCTACTGGGACGGCATTGACCTCGTCGCGGCGGCGCCCTTTCTCTTCTCGGCTGAATTCGCCCTCCCCGCCCGGCAGATGCAGCAGCCTGGCGCCAAGTTCTGGGACGTGCTGAATGAAGGCCTGGCATCGGTGCGGGACCTGTACGACGTGATCGTGATCGACACGCCGCCTTCCCTCTCGTACGTGACGATCAATGCGCTCTGGGCGGCCAACGGCATCGTGGTGCCGGTGCCGCCTTCGGGCCTCGACTTTGCCTCGTCGGCGCAGTTCTGGTCGCTCTTGGCTGACCTGGGCGGCAACCTCGACGGCCAGAGCAAGGACCGCGAAGGGAAGGCCTTTGACTTCCTGCACGTTCTGCTGAGCCGGGTGGATGCGGCAGATCCGGCGATGCCCGCCGTGCGGCAGTGGATCCAGGCGACCTATGGCGAATACACGCTGCCGGTCGAGATCCCGAAGACCAGTGTGACCAGCAACAAGGCCGCCGAATTTGCCACGGTCTACGATGTCCAGAAGTACGAGGGCGCCGCCAAGACCTACAAGCGGGCCGTCGATGCGTACGACTCGTTCGTGGAGCTGGTCGAGCAGTCGGTGATCGGCGCCTGGAACGCGCAAGGGAGGGCAGCGCAATGAGCATCGCTCCGACCCACGTCTGCAATCCCCGGGGTGGAAACCTGGTTTCCACGCGGCCGTTCCTTCTGTATGTTTCCGCGGAATCGCCACAGTCGGTGGGGCGGGTGGAAACCTGGTTTCCACGGCAATCGGGCCCGGACTCCGCAGCCGCCAAGACAGCGCCGCGTAGTCCGCGAAAGGGCGCCAGCCGCCTCGGTGGCATGTCCCGTTCTTCGACCTCGAGCACTGCGCACGCCGCGCCAAGGAGTGTCCATCATGGCTAGCACCCGCAAGAGGCTGGAAGCGTTGACCGCCGGCCTGATGCTTCCCGAAGCCGCAAGGGATCCGGTCGCGGCGGAGCCCGCCCCGGCCACGCCGGCAGCAGTGCCGCCATCGGCCGTGAACGCCATGGAAACCAGGTTTCCACCGGCCGTCGGCGGGAGCCTGGCGCCCCGCACGGGGCCGGGGCAGATGATGGCCTTCAGGGGCCAGATCCAACAGGTCGAGGGCGAGATGGCGGCGCTGCGCGAAAAGCTCGCCCAGTACGAAGGCTCGCTTCCGACGCGCAAGATGGACCCCAAGACCATCCGACCGAGCCGGTGGGCCAACCGCCACGATGCCTCGTTCTCCAGCAGCGCCTTTGCCGGGCTGAAGGCCGACATCGAGCACGCGGGCGGCAACGTGCAGCCCATCCTGGTGCGGGCGGTCAAGGAGGAGCCCGGCCAGTACGAGATCGTCTTCGGGCACCGCCGGCACCGCGCTGCGATGGAGCTCGGCATCCCGGTGCTCGCGTCCATCTGGGTCGACGAACTCGGCGATGCGGCGCTCTTCGCCGCCATGGACCGGGAGAATCGCGAACGCGCGGACCTGTCCAACTACGAGCAGGGCCTGATGTACCAGCGGGCCCTGGAGGAGCAGCTGTTCCCGACGCAGCGCCAGTTGGCCGAGGCGCTGGGCGTGAGCCACACCTGGGTGCGCAAGGCGCTCATGGTTGCGCAGCTGCCGCCGGCCGTGGTCGAGTGCTTCCGCAGTCCGCTCGAAATCAGCTTCCGGCATGCCGAGCAGATCAATGCCGCCATGGAAAAGGACCGGCGCGGTGTCCTGAAGCGGGTAGAGCGGCTGCGCGGCCACAGTCTTGCGCCCGCGATGGTGGTGGCCCGGCTGCTGGACGCCAAGCCCGGCTTCGAGCGATCTGAAAAGCTCGATATCGTGTCAGGGGGCCAGAAGCTCGGCACGCTGGTCCGCGCCAAGAGCGGCGAGATCACGATCGTCCTCAGCCCCGAGGCAGCGACCGACGCGAGCCCGGAGGCACTGGAAGCCGGCATCGCAGAGGCGCTTCGCAAGGCACGGACCCTGTGACACCGGGCGCCCAGGGGAGGCGCCCGGGCTAATGTGAGAGCCGTTGGGATTCTTCGGGCCGGGCCCAACCCAGGGCGGCAGTGCCCGAGGTGACGCCTGTCATGCTGACTTATGCGGGCGCCCAGCGTGGCAGTTCGGCGGAGGAGGGGAGGGCGGTGTCCAGGGATGAAAGCATCCGCGCCACAAGACCCAGGCTCGCAGGCACGCCGTTTGCCCCGCAACCGGCATGCATATAGGCCCTCTCTACGAACAGGCAGTGGAACTGACGCCCAACGCTGCCCGGATCGCGGCGCTGCTTCTTGTGGCTGACGACACCATCCCGGAACCTCTGCGGCGCTCGCTCGGGATTGCGCTCTCGGCTGCCGGGGAAGCGGGGGAAGCGCCAGGGCGATGGAAACCCGACGACCCGGACACCGCGGCCGCACGCGCGTTCGTCGAGGCGTGTGTGGAAGTGGCCCGGCGACTGGCCATTGGTGATGCGCGATGAGAGACTTCGGGGACGCCGGGGCGGGGGCTGAAAACCCGGCCATGCAGGTAGGCTGCTCCAGCCCCCGCGTGACCTGGTCCGCACCCCAAGGGCCCGAGCACTGCCTTGAATCGGCACCTGCCGGCGCTCTGGACACCTACGTCCAGGGCGATAAAATCGTTGAAAATCAACAACTTAGACGCGACACCTTAAGCAAGTGCGATATTGCAACACAAAATGTGTATTGATGATTACTTCAGTTATCATCAAGCAATTCATGACACCAACCCTCGCTCCCGCTCCAAGCACGCAGCCTTCCCACGCTGTTCTCCAGGCCGCCTCGTTCAGCCGATCGAACGGCGCCTAGGGCTGGAAGACATGGCTGCCATCCCCACACCTTCCCAGCTGGCCCCCCTCGACGACGAGGAGCTCGCGCAGCTTGCCGTGAGCTGGCGCGCACAGGCGGGGCGCGGCGACCGCGAGGCGTTCGGGATCGCGCACGCGCTCGAGGTCGAGCAGCGCCGCCGCACGCGCGAGAGCCAGTTGCAGCAACTGCCGCCGGAGCAACCGCCTTTGCCGCGGCCGTGGTGGAAGTTCTGGCAATCGGGCGACGACCGGAATCCGACATCGGCTTCATGAAGACCGGCACCGCCCGCAAGCTGCACCGGGGACACTTCGCATTCATGCGAGCGCTGGCCCAGGGCCTGGACGAAAGGGCCAGCTGGGACCGGTACCTGCGCCTCGAAGGCGAGCACACCGACCTTCGCACCGTGCGCCGGACCATCGCGTGGATTCGCGACGAGTTCGCAGCCGCGGCACGGCGCGAGCGCAGGCCCGGCACTGCCCGGCTGATCCTGCTCGACGCGGACCGATTTCCAGCGGCGCCCGCGCTGCCGAGCCTTGCCGAGTTCGCTGCGGCAGAGGGCCTGGAGGATTTCTCCGAAACCGAGCAGATCGAAGCCTACGAGGCAGCTTTTCCCGCCGCGGGCAGGGGAGGGCAGGGCGCGCGGCCCTCACGTCGGGCGCAGATCATCGAGCGCCAGCTCGAAGCGTTGCGCTGGCTCGAGAACCTCGTCGCGCAGGACCCTCGTCCGGGCGACAGCGTATCGGCGTGGCTGAATCCTTCGGTGTCGGCCCGGCTCGAAGGCGCCGGCGTGCCGACGCTCTCGGCGCTGGTCGACCGGGTCAACGGCATCGGCGCGCGCTGGTGGGTGCATGTGCCCGGCGTGGGCGAGCTCAAGGCCGCGCGCATCCTCGACTGGCTGTGCGCCAACCAGCAGGCACTGGGCTTGCGCATCGGTCCCCATGCCCTGAAGCCCAGGGCGCAGCTCGCGCCGCTGGCGCTCGCCGCGGTGGTGCCGACCGGCACCGCGCTCGTGCCCTACGAGAAGTTCGTCCTACCCGCCGAGCTCGACGGCAGCACCGGCACCAACCGTGCCCCGCGCGGGCACTGCCTGCTGATGGCGGCCAACGACCACGAGGCCATCGGCGCATGGCTCAGCGCCAAGCGCCCCGGCGATGCGAACGGCGAGCTGTCGGCCACCCAGCGTTCGTACCGCAAGGAGGCGGAGCGCCTGCTCCTCTGGGCCGTCCTTGAGCGGCGCAAGGCACTGTCGTCGCTCACCGCGCTGGACGCCGTCGATTACCGCGACTTCCTGCTCGAGCCGCCCGCGGGCTGGTGTGGTGCACGCCATCACCAGCGCTGGTCGCCGTTGTGGCGGCCGATGGAAGGGCCGCTCGCGCCATCGGCGCTGCGCCAGGCCATTGCCATCTTGCGAAGCCTCTGCGCGTTTCTCGTGAACCAGAACTACCTGGTCTCCAATCCGTTCTCGACGCTCGCGCCGCCATCGAGCCTGCAGCAGCCGCTCGATTCGCGCCGTGCGCTGAGCTTTGCGCAATGGGACCACGTCGATGCGCTGCTCCAGGCGCATGCCGACACCGAGGCCCGCCGCCGCCTGCGCCGCGGCATGCGCTGGCTCTATGCAACCGGACTGCGGCTGGCCGAAATCACGGGCGCGAAGTGCGAGGATCTGGAACAGGTCGAACACCGCACGGGCGATGGCTGGCAGCTGGCCGTGTCCGGCAAGGGCGGGCGCATCCGGCATGTGCCCGTGCCGTCCGCGCTCGTGGCCGAACTCGAGGACGAGCTCGCGCGGCACGGCTTCGAGCGGCAGGTCGGCGCCGTGAGCAACCGTGGCATCCATGTGCTCGCACGCTTCGACACGGCGTCCCGGCGCCCCGCCGCCTGGTCCGCTTCGGGTCTCTACCAGGCCATCAAGGCTTTCGTGGCGCAGGCCGCCGCGAGCCTCGAGTGCGCAGAGGCGGCGGATCAACTGAAGAAAGCAAGCACTCACTGGCTACGCCACTCGCACGGCGCCCACGCGCTGCAGGGCCGCCAGGGGCAGGTGCCCGTGCCGATCCAGGTGGTGCAGAACAACCTTGGCCATGCCTCGGTGGGAACGACGGCCATGTACCTCACCACCGATCGCACGCCGTTGCTGGGGCCGGCGCGCTCCCCCAGTTGAAGGACCAGGGACCCCGGAACCATGCCGGAACGCGCTAGCAGCTAGCGCGTTTGCAGGCTCGCGAGATATGTCGCCGCGGCATGGCCGGACGCTGCGCCGCCCGGGTTGCGCGTCAGCGCGCCGGCCGCGCCGCCACTTGCAGGCTGCTGCGCAGCGCGAGCTTGCGCACGATGGTCGAGAACGCCCGCGTGGCCGCGGCATCGCGCGCCACCGGCGACCACAGCATGCCGGGCGTGCGCACGGGCGTCGGGCTTTCGAGCCGGACCACGACCAGCCCCGAGAGGGCCGTCACCACGTTCGCCGCCATGATGGACGCGAGCTGCGTCTTGGCCACCAGGTCCATCATCGGCGCCAGCGTATTGATCTCGGCCACCACATGCGGCTGCGCACCGCAGGAGCGAAAGCATTCGTCGAGCATCTGGCGCGTGGCAAAGCTCGCCGGCAGCAGCACCATCGGCAGCCGGTGCAGCTCCACCATGCGCACGCGCTTGCGCCGTGCGAGCGGATGCTTCTTCGCTACCACCAGCACCATCTCCTCGTTGTAAAGCGGCTCGAACTGCAGCGGCCCCGGCGCGGCCGGCCGGTAGGCGATGCCCAGGTCCAGCGTGCCCTGCTGCAGCCGCGCGGCGATCTGGTCGGCCGAGAGCTCCTCGACCACCACCTTCACGCGCGGGTGCCTTGCATGGAAGCTCGCAATGCAATCCGGGATGAAGCCCAGGTTGAAGGTGTGCGTGGAGCCGACGCGCAATTCGCCTGCCACCTCCGAGCTCTCCTGCCGCAGCGCGCCCAACCCGAGGTCGATCTCGTGCAGGGCCTTGGTGCAGTAGTGCAGGAACTCGTCGCCCGCCTCGGTCAGGCTCACGCGCTTGCCGACGCGGTCGAACAGCGCAATGCCGATCTCTTCCTCCAGCTGCTTGATCTGGTGCGACAGCGTCGACTGCGTCACATGCAGGCGCTCCGCCGCGCGCGTGAAGTTGAGCGAGCCCGACAGGGCGATGAAGTAGCGCAGGTGCCGGAGTTCCATGGCGTTCCTTGGGACCGATGATCGATGGCATCGATGCTAACGATGAAAAACAATCATTTTCAGGATTCGCGGGCCGCACCTACAGTTTCTCCAGCCCCCGAACAACAACCCCAGGAGACCTCCCCGGTGCAAAAAGTCCTCAGCGGCATCAAGGTGCTCGAACAAGGCACGTTCATCACCGGCCCGGCCGCGGGCATGTTCCTCGCGGACCTGGGCGCCGAGGTGGTCAAGCTCGAACAGCCCGGCGCAGGCGATCCGTTCCGTGCCTTTCGCGGCGGCCTCTACAGCCCGCACTTCCAGACCTACAACCGGAACAAGCGCAGCATCACGCTGAACTCGAAGCTGCCCGAGGACGCGGCGGTGTTCGACGAACTCGTCAAGGACGCCGACGTCTACATCCAGAACTTCCGCCCCGGTGCGGCGGAGCGGCTCGGTGCCGGCGAGGCGCGGCTGCGCGGCCTCAATCCGCGGCTCGTGTATTGCGCGATCAGCGGCTTCGGCCAGACCGGCCCTGCGGCCGCACGGCCGGCCTACGACACGGTGGCGCAGGCCGCGAGCGGCTTTCTCAAGCTGCTGGTGAACCCGGCCAACCCGCGCGTGGTGGGCCCGGCGCTCGCCGACGCCATGACGGGCTTCTATGCCGCCTACGGCGTGCTCGGCGCACTGGTCGAACGCGGCCGCACCGGCCAGGGCCGCGCGGTCGAGGTGTCGATGCTCGAGGCCATGTGCCACTTCAACCTCGACGCGTTCACCCACCTCTTTTCCGAGAGCGAGGTCATGGGGCCGTTCAGCCGCCCGAGCGTGTCGCAGTCCTATGTGCTGGAGTGCGCGGACGGGCTGTGGATCGCGCTGCACATGTCCTCACCCGAAAAGTTCTGGCAGGGGCTCGCCAACGCGATCGAGCGGCCGCGGCTTTTCGCGGACCCGCGCTTCGCCTCGCGCGAGGCGCGCATCGCGCACCAGGAAGACCTGATCGCGCTGCTCGGCGGCCTGTTCCGCCAGCACAGCCGCGCCGCATGGTGCGCGCGTCTCGAGGCGGAAGACGTGCCGCATGCCCCGATGTACGACACCCGCGAGGCAATGGAAGACCCGCAGGCGCGCCACCTGCAGCTGCAGGTGAGCGCACCGCATCCCGAAGGCGGCGAGTGGCACACGATCCGCTCCCCCGTGAGCTTCGACGGCGAGCGTCCGCTGGAAGTCAGCGCGCCGCCCCTGCTCGGCGCCGACAACGCGGCCATCGTCGCGCCCATCCGCCAGCGCCTGGGGCAGCGAGCCACCGCGTAGCGGCCCGCGCCCAGCCATTCGACAAGAAACAGGAGACAAGCACCATGACCCCATCGAACGAAAGCGAGCTGACGCAGACCGTGCTGCAGAGCCTGGAGGGCGCGCGCGATGCGCGCTTTGCCGAGGTCATGCAGTCGCTGATCACGCACCTGCATGCCTTCATCCGCGAGGTGGACCTCACGCCCGCGGAGTGGATGCAGGGCATCGAGTTCTTGACCGCCACCGGCCAGACCTGCACCGACAAGCGCCAGGAGTTCATCCTGCTGTCCGACACGCTGGGTGCGTCGATGATGGTGGTGATCCTCGACCAGCTGCGGGCCGCGGCGGGCAAGCGCGGCCGCGCGGGCGCCGAGGCCACGCAGGCCACCGAGATCACCGAAGCCACGCACGCCACGGTGCAGGGCCCTTTCTACTGGGAGGGCGCGCCCGACCTGCCGCTCGGCGCCGACGTGGCGCAGGGCGCGCGCGGCGAGCCGACCTTCTACAGCGGCCGCATCACCGACACCGAGGGCCGGCCGCTCGCGGGCGCGCTGCTCGACATCTGGTCGGGCGACGGCGAGGGCGTGTACGACATGCAGGTCGAAGGCGCGAGCATGGCGGCGCGCGGACGCATCCGCACCGACAGCGAAGGCCGCTACTGGTTCTGGTCGATCCGGCCGAGCTTCTATCCGATCCCGACCGACGGCCCGGTGGGGCGCATGCTGGAAGCCATGGGCCGGCATCCCAACCGCCCCGGCCACATCCACATGATGGTCTCGGCGCCGGGCCATGTGCCCGTGACCACGCACCTCTTCGTGGCCGGCAGCCCGTACATCGAGTCCGATGCCGTGTTCGGCGTGCGTCCGAGGCTCATCGTCGACTTCGAATCGCATCCCGCGGGCCGCGCGCCCGACGGCCGGACGCTGGAGACCCCGTACTGGTCCGCGCACTACGACTTCCGCCTCGAACCCCGGCACGCCTGAACGCCTGAAAGACGCCCCATGAAAATCGGAAAATCCACCGTCCCGAGCACCGCCATCTGCACCTCGGACGAACACACCATCGTCGTGCGCGGACAGGACCTGTGCCAGGAGCTCATCGGCCACCTGTCCTTCACGGATTATTTTTTCCTGCTGCTCACCGGCCGCCGCCCCGATGCGGCCTGCAGCGCGGTGCTAGACGCCACGCTGGTCGCCATCGCCGAGCACGGCCTGGTGCCGAGCGTGCAGGCCAGCCGCATGACCTTCGCGGCGGCGCCCGATGCGCTGCAGGGCGCAGTGGCGGCGGGCATCCTGGGCTGCGGCTCGGTCATCCTCGGCGCGTCCGAAACCGCCGGCCGCCTGTTCATGGACGTGGCGGCGCGCGTCGACGCGGGCACCAGTCTGCACGACGCGGCCACGGCGGCCATCACCGAACTGAAGGCCGCGCGCGCGCCGATCCCGGGCTACGGCCATCCGCTGCACAAGTCGCGCGATCCACGGGTCGAGCGCCTGATCGACGTGGCCGCGCAGGCGGGCGCCGACCTGCGCTACGTGCGCATCGCGCAGGCGCTGGAAGAGGTGATTCCGGGCATCGTCGGCAAGGCGCTGCGCATGAATGTCTCGGCGGCGATCCCGGCGGTGCTGCTGGGCGTCGGATTTCCTGTCGCGTCGCTGCGCGGCGTGCCCATCCTCGCGCGCACGGCCGGCCTGATCGCCCACCTGGCGGAAGAGGCCGAGACGCCGAGCGGCTTCGCGCTGTCCTACCAGGCCACGCGCGAACTGCGCTACGACGGCAGCGTGCCCGCGGGCTTCGGAGCGGATTCATGAAGCGCCGCGCATGGCTGGCCGCCGCGGGCCTGGCCGCGGCAACGCCCTGGACGGCCGCCGCATGGGCCCAGGCCCAGGCCGGCGACAGCCGGCCCATCAAGCTGGTCGTGCCGTTCGCAGCCGGCACCACGACCGACATCGTGGCGCGCGTGCTGGCCGACGCGCTGGGCCGGCAGCTCTCGCAGCCCGTGATCGTCGACAACAAGCCCGGTGCGGGCGGCGCCATTGGCAGCGAGCTGGCCGCGCGCTCGGGCGCCGACGGACACACCGTGCTGCTCGGCACCGTGGGCACGCATGCGATCAACGCCTCGCTCTACAAGCGGCTGTCCTACCAGCCGCTGCGGGACTTCGTGCCGCTCGGGTTCATCGGCGCCACGCCGACGCTGCTGGTGGTGCCGGCCGCGGCGCCATGGAAAAGCGTGGCCGACCTGCGGGGCGCCAGCGGCAAATCGGTGAGCTTTGCCTCGGCAGGCAACGGCACCTCGGGCCACCTGGCGGGCGAGACGCTGAACCTGCGGCTCGGCAAGGACTTCGTGCACGTGCCGTACCGCGACGGCGCACAGGCGCTCACCGAAGTGATGGCGGGCAATGTGCAGTTCATGTTCTATCACCCGGCCGCCGTGCTGCCGCAGATCCGCGCCGGCAAGCTGCGCGCGCTTGGCGTGTCGAGCGCGAAGCGAAGCCTTGCCGCACCCGAGATTCCCACGCTCGCGGAGCAGGGCATCGCCAACTTCGACCTGGTGGCCTGGTTCATGTTGTATGCGCCGGCCGACATGCCCGCCGCGCAGCGCGATCGCCTGCGCGACGCCACGCAGGCGGTGCTCGCACAGTCCGCGGTGCGCGACAAGCTCGCGGCCCAGGGCATCGAGCCGATGCCGATGGCAGCGGCCGAGATGGTGGCGTTCGGCACGGCCGAGATCGCGAAGTGGGGCGAGGCGGTGCGGCGCTCGGGCGCACAGGTCGACTAAGAAGTAGAGAAGAAAAGAAGAGAAGAAGAGCGAATCGCCCGGCCACATCGGGCGGCAAGCGGAATGTTCAAAAAAACGGGCACGGCGTTGCCCAAGGAGACAAGAAATGCGTTCGACAACCCTCAAGAAGATGCTCGGCCTGGTGCTGGGCCTTGCCGCCGGATTGGCATCGACACTGTCCATGGCGCAGACCGCGGAATGGCCGAGCAAGCCGATCAGGATCGTGGTCGGGTTTGCGCCCGGCACGCCGCCCGACATCTTCGCTCGCATGTACGGCGACTATGCGAGCCGCAAGCTCGGCGTGCCGGTGCTCATCGACAACAAGCCCGGCACCGCGGGCAACCTCGCGTCCGACACGGTGGCCAAGGCGCCGGCCGACGGCTACACCTTTCTCTACAACCTCTCCACGGCATTCACGATCAACCCGTACATCTACAGCAAGCTGCCGTTCGACCCGGACAAGGACCTGGTGCCCGTCGCCACGACGATGCGCCAGGGCCTCGTGCTGATCGCGAATGCCAAGTTCCCGGCCAAGACCATCAAGGAGCTCGTGGCCGCGGCCAAGGAGAAGCCCGGCGTCTACTCGCATGCCTCCTACGGCGCGGGGAGCCCGTCGCAGCTGATCGTCGAATCGCTCAAGGACGAGGTCGGCATCACCATGCTGCACGTGCCGTACCGCGCGAGCCCGATCGCCGACCTGGTGGGCGGACAGGTCGATACGCTGATGGAGCCCATCGCCACGGGCTATCCGCTCATCAGCAGCGGGCGCGTGCAGGCGCTGGCCTATTCGGGGCCCACGCGCCATCCCGCCTTGCCCGACGTGCCCACGCTGTCCGAGGTGATGCCGGGCTTTTCGATGATGTCGTGGCACGGGATCTGGGCGCCCGCGAACACGCCCGCCGCGGTGCTCGAGCGGTTCAATGCGGTGTTCGTCGAGGCCAGCAAGGACCCGGACCTCGCCAAGCGCATCAAGGACCTCAACAGCGAGCCGCTGGGCGTCTCGCGCACAGAAATGACCGCCATGGTGCGCCGCGATGCCGAGATCTACAGCCGTGTCGTGAAGGCCCGCAACATCCGCGTGGACTGACATTAGCCCGCGCCGGATCGGCGCCGCCCTCGAAGCATTGCGGTTAGCATATTCCGCTGCACAAGGGCGGGTGCCAACCAATGCGGATATTGCTTGTAGAAGACGACAAGGTACTGGCGGACGCGCTCTCGCGTGCGCTGGTGCAGTCCGCGCACGCCGTGGACATCGTCTCCACCGGCGAAGAGGCCGACCATGCGCTCGCCCTGGGCATCTACGACCTCGCGATTCTCGACATCGGCCTGCCCAAGCTCAGCGGCCTCGATGTGCTTCGCCGGCTGCGCGCGCGCAAGTCGACCCTGCCGGTGCTGATGCTGACCGCCTTCGACACCCTGCAGGACCGCGTGCGCGGGCTCGACCTGGGGGCCGACGACTACCTGGCCAAGCCCTTCGACCTGCCGGAGCTCGAAGCGCGCGTGCGCGCGCTGCTGCGCCGCAGCACCAACTCCACGCCGTTTCTCGAACACGGCCGACTGCGCTTCGACACCGTGGGCCGCCGCGTGTACTACGACAAGAAGCCGCTGGACCTGTCGCCGCGAGAGCTCGCCGTGCTCGAGCTGCTGATGATGCGCGAGGGCAGGGTGGTGGGCAAGGAGCAGATGGTCAACCATCTCTACGGCTGGGGCGACGAGGTCGGCGAGAACGCGATCGAGGTCAATGTCTACCGGCTGCGCAAGAAGCTGGAGCCGCTGGGATGCGAGATCCGCACCGTGCGCGGCATGGGCTACCTGATGGACCGCAGCGATGCGGAAACCTGAGCCGAGGCTGCGGCGCAAGCTGCTGGCCTGGCTGCTCGGACCGCTGGTGGTGCTGCTGGTGCTGGACACCGGCGCGGCCTACTGGAACTCGCTGCGTTTTTCCGACCTGGCCTACGACCGCGCGCTGTACGAGATCGGGCGCGAGATCGTGCTGCACGTGAAGCTCGAGGGCAGCCGGCCGCGGCTCGATCTTTCCGAGGCCGCGAGCAACATCCTGCTGCTGGACCAGGAAGACCTGCTCTTCTACCGCGTGGTCGCCGAGGACGGCACCATGCTGGGCGGCGATGCCGAAATGCCGCCGCCGCAGCGCGCCGCGCCAGCGGGCACGCCGCGCGTGTACCGCGATACCGTGCGCGGCCAGCCGGTGCGCATGCTGGTGGCCTGGATGCCGGTCGGCGCCGTTGCCGCGACGCCGAAGGTCATGGTCCAGGTCGCCGAGACGCTGCACAAGCGCACGCGCCTGGCCTGGGAGATGGTCGCCAACGTGGTGGTGCCTCAGCTGCTCCTGATCGTGATGGCCACGGCGGTGGTCTGGTTCGGCGTCTCGCGCGGGCTGGAGCCGCTCAAGCGCCTGCGGCGCGCGGTGTCGGACCGCTCGCACCTGGACCTGAGCCCGATCGACATGCACGACGTTCCGGGCGAAGTTCGGCCGCTGGTGGACGAGGTCAACGAGCTGATGGCGCGCCTCGGGCGGACCTTCGACTTTCAAAGCCGCTTCGTGGCGGATGCCGCCCATCAGTTGAAGACACCGGTCAGCGGCCTGAAGGCGCAGATCGAGCTGGCCCTGCGCGAGAACGATCCGGAGCGCGTGCGCCACTCGCTCGCGCAGCTCTATATCAGCGCCGACCGGCTCTCGCGGCTGGTGCGGCAGCTGCTCTCGCTGGCCCGCAACGAGCCCGGCGCGCTCGATGCCATGCAGCTGCAGCCGCTCGACCTGAACGCCTACGCGCTCGAAGTGAGCATGGACTGGGTGCCGCAGGCGCTCAAGCGCGACATCGACCTCGGCTTCGAAGGCGTCGAGCATCCGCTGGTGATCAACGCCGACCGCGACCGCCTGCGCGAGCTGATCAACAACCTGATCGACAACGCCATCCGCTACAGCCAGCCGAGCGGCCGCGTGACGGTGCGGGTGAGCCAGAGCGAAGGCGACCACTGCCGCCTGGCCATCAGCGACGACGGCCCGAGCGTGCCGGTGGAGGAGCGCGCGCGCATCTTCGAGCGCTTTCACCGGCTGCTGGGCACGCAGGAGGACGGCAGCGGCCTGGGACTTGCCATCGTCAGCGAGATCGCGACGCTGCACGGCGCGCGCATCACGCTGGAGGAAGACATCGACGGCGTGGGCAACACCTTCAGCGTCTTCTTCCCGCTGCGGCCCGCCTGAACCGCCGGCTGTAAGCTGGCTGACAGCTGGCAGACAAGTGGCTGACAGCCTGGCGGCAGAAAGGTGACAGCGCAGGCCCGTAGCCTCGGACAAGACGGAACCAGTCTGGTCCCGCGCCACTTCGAGGAGACACCATGTCGTTTTTGACCAGTCCGGATTTCTGGATTGCCCTGTCGCAGATCATCCTGATCAACATCGTCCTGAGCGGCGACAACGCCGTCGTCATCGCGATGGCCTCGCGCTCGCTGCCGCCCGCGCAGCAGAAGAAGGCGATCCTGTTCGGCAGCATGGGTGCCATCGTGCTGCGCGTGGTCCTGACGTTCTTTGCCGTCTACCTGCTGACGCTGCCCTATCTCAAGCTGGTGGGCGCCGCACTGTTGTTCTGGATCGGCATCGGCCTGCTCAAGGGCGAAGACGGCGAAGAGAATCTCGAGGGCCATTCGAGCCTGGCCGCGGCCATCAAGACCATCGTGGTCGCCGACCTGGTCATGAGCCTGGACAACGTGGTGGGCGTTGCGGCCGCTGCCAAGGGCAACGTGCCGCTGCTGGTGTTCGGCCTCGTGATCAGCATTCCGCTCATCATCTTCGGCAGCACCCTGATTCTCAAGCTCATGGACCGCTTCCCCATCATCATCACGCTCGGTGCCGCACTGCTCGGCTGGGTCGCCGGCGAGATGGCGATGTCGGATCCGTCGATCGCCGGATGGGCCGCCGACCAGCATGCGCTGCACAAGATCGTTCCCGCGGTCTGCGCCATCGCCGTGGTGGTGATCGGCAAGTGGCTGACCAGCCGCCGCAAGCGCGAGCCGGAGCCGGAACCGAAACCCGCCAACCAGTCCGTCTGAAGGTGCCGGCGTGAGACGGCGCATTCTGGTCCCCATCGACCCGACCGAGCCGGCCCGCACGCGCTCCGCCATCGAGCAGGTGGTGCGCATCTGCCGGCAGGAGCCGGCGGCCGTGCGGCTGTTGCGTGTGCAGCCCGTGGTCTCCGGCCACGTCGCCATGTTCTTCGACCCGCAGGAGCTGCGCGAGCTGCAGCAAAGCGCGGGTGCCGAGGAACTTCAGTTCGCGCAGAACCTGCTCGCGATGTCGGGCGTGTCATGCAGCAGCACCGTCGTGATCGGGCGCAGCGCCGAGGCCATCGTTGCCGCCGCGCGCGACTACGGCTGCGACCGCATCGTCTTCGGCCGCGACGAACCCAGCCTCGCGGGGCGGATCTTCGGCTCGCTGGCGCAGCAGGTGCGCCAACTGCTGGACGCGAACGGCGACCTCCAGGTCATCGGCTCCTGACTTCTGCACCGGCTTCGGCCGGTGCCGCATTCCGTCGTCTGGCGGCGGGCACGCACCGGCGAATGCATTCGTACTAGCAAAGGCGCATCCGAACGATGGCGCCTTTTCTTTTGCCTCCTCGCTGGAGCCGAGCGGCCGCGACCCGTTGCTATCATCGAAAAATGCAGTCCAGACCCCCCGCCGTGCCAGCGAAGGAAACCTCGTGCGGCTCAAGCTGAGAACGAAGACAGCGCTCTTGATCACCGCGCTTGTGCTGGCCCTGGTCGGTGCCACCGGATGGTGGCAGTACAGGAGCCTCTCCAGCGAATACGTCAACCTGATGCGCGAGCAGCAGCAGGCATTGACCGAAGGCGCCGCGGCGGACCTGGACTACAAGCTGGGCGTCCATCTGGCCGCGCTCGCGCATGCGGCACGAGAGCTCGGCGAGCAGGGCGTTTCCGATCCCGCGGCGCAGCAGCGCTTCCTGGCGGACAAGGAACTGCGCACGATGTTCGACAACGCCGCGCTGGCCACGCTGGACGGCGCCATCGTCGCCATCGCGCCGCCGACGGCCCAGCCTCCGAACATTGCCGACCGCGACTACTTCAAGCGCGTGCGCGACCTGCGCCAGCCCGCCATCTCGGCGCCCCTGCTCACCAAGGGCGGCCAGCAGCCGGCCGTGGTCATGGCCGTTCCGGTCGAGACACCCGACGGGCGCCTCGCCGGCGTGCTCGGTGCGGCGCTGAACCTGCAGCGGGCCAACGTGCTCGGCGACCTGAGCCGCGCCACCGTCGGCCGCGGCGGCTACTACGAAATCGTGACGCGCGGCGAGTCGCCCCGGATCGTCATGCATCCCGACGCGAAGCTGCTGCTCAAGCCGGCCGGCGCGGCCGCGGTCGCCTTCGATGGCGATACCGGGAACGACCTGGCGACCCACGCCACGGTGCGCAGCGCCGACTGGGACCTGCGCCTGATCGTGCCGGCCCGCGCCGCCTATGCGCCGCTCGAACAGGCCCGCCGAAACCTGCTGCTTCAGCTGCTGTGGCTGGGCCTGGGCTGCGCGCTGCTGGTGTGGCTCGGCACGGCCTGGGTCATGCGCCCGCTGGAATCGCTGAGCAACGCCATCCGGACCTTGCGCCATTCGCCCGACAGCGAGGTGAAGCTCGATGTCGTTGCCAACGACGAGCGCGGCGACCTGGCGCGCGAATTCGATGCGCTGATGGCCGAGCTGCGCGAGCAGCGGCTCGAAGTGGCGGCGGTCACCGATGCATCGCCGGTCGGATTGTTCCGCTGCGACAGCAGCGGCTGCATGACCTATGTGAACGACGAGTACCTGGCCATCCACGGACTCGCGCGCGAAGACGCGCAAGAGGGATGGCTCACGCTCGTGCGCGAGGAAATCCGCGAGAAGGTCCGACAGGATTGGATACGCCTCGTCAATGCGGAAGAGCCGCTGAACGCCACGCGCCGGCTCCACCGCAAGGACGGCACCCAGGTGCTGGTGGCGCTGCGAAGCCGGCCCGTGATCGCCGAAGGCCGCGTCCAGGGCCATGTCGGCACGGTGACAGACATCACCGAACGCACCCGCGCGGAGCGCGCGCTTCGCACGCTCACGGCCGTCTTCGACATGACCACCGACTACATCGTCCAGCTCGATGCGGCGGGCCGGGTCCTCTACATGAATCCTGCCGCGCGCCGCCGCACGGGCATCGATGCCGAGGCCCCGGTCGAGCAGCTGAGCGTGGCCGACTTCAATCCGCCCAGGACCATCGAGCGCTTCCGCTCCGAGGTGGTGCCCACGGCCATGGCCACCGGCGTGTGGGTCGGCGAGTCGATGGTGTGGGATGCCAGGCGCGAGGAGTTTCCGGTCAGCCACATGGTGATCGCGCACCGGGACAAGCATGGCAAGGTGGAGTATTTCTCGGGACTGATGCGCGACATCTCGGCCGCGAAGGCCGCGGAGCAGGCGCTGCGCGACAGCGAACAGCGCCTGCGCATGGTGACGGACCATCTGCCGGCGCTCATCTCCTACCTGGATCGGGACCTGCGCTTTCGCTTCGTCAACAAGGCCTACCAGGACTGGTTCGGCACCGTGCCCGAACGGCTGCTCGGCCGCAGCCTGC
Source organism: Variovorax sp. OAS795 (assembly GCF_040546685.1). NCBI lineage: Bacteria > Pseudomonadati > Pseudomonadota > Betaproteobacteria > Burkholderiales > Comamonadaceae > Variovorax > Variovorax sp. OAS795. The sequence goes on along the minus strand of NZ_JBEPOH010000002.1, from coordinate 689,114 downwards.
AGGAGTTCTACGGCGACGAGGCGTGGGCGCAGATGGAGCCGTACATCCGCGCGGCGCTGGGCGGGCGGCAGGTCACCTACGAACGGCGGGTGACGGGCCCCGGCGGGCGCCGCGACATCCAGGCCACGCTGGTCCCGGAGCGCAACGAACGGGGCGAGGTGATGGGCCTCTACACGCTGGACAGCGACATCACAGCGCACCACGAGGCGGAAGAGGCGCTGCAGGAAAGCGAGGCCCGCCTGCGCACCGTGGCCGACGCGCTGCCGATGCGCGTGGCCTACATCGATGCGGACGAGCGCTATCGCTTCAACAACCTGGCCTACGAGCGCGAGTTCGGGCTCTCCCGCGACCAGATCCAGGGACATACCGTGCATGAGCTGCTGGGCGATCCCGCCTACGAGAGCGTGAAGCCGCACATCCGCGCCGCGCTGGCCGGCGAGGTGGTCACCTTCCAGAGCGAAGTGAGCCAGAGCGACAGCTACAACTGCTACGAAGCCCAGTACATCCCCCAGTCCGCGGCCAATGCCGAGACCATCGTCGGCTTCCATGCGGTGATCACCGACATCACGCGCCAGAAGCTCGAGGAGAAGCGCCTGGTGAACCTGGCGCAGATCGATCCCCTCACGGGGCTGGCCAACCGCGCCGGCTTCGAGGCGCGCCTGGCCGAAGCCATGGACCGCAGCCGCAGTGCGGGGGCGCTGATGGCGCTGATGTACCTGGACATCGACGGCTTCAAGCAGATCAACGACCAGTTCGGCCACCAGACCGGCGACGAACTGCTGAAGGCCTTCTCGAACCGGCTGTCGCAAGGGCTGCGCTCCAGCGACGTGCGCGCGCGCCTGGGCGGTGACGAATTCACGGTCATCATGGAAGGCCTGCCCCACGCCGACATCGCGGTCTCGGCCGCCACCAAGCTCGTCATCGCCATGCAGGCGCCCTTCGGCACCGAGCAGCGAACCATCGACGTCACCGCGAGCATCGGCCTGGCGTTCTACCAGGGCGGCACCGCGACGGCCGCCGCGCTGGTCAGGCAGGCGGACGAGATGCTCTACAGGGCCAAGCGTTCCGGCCGCAACAACGTGCAGGCGGCGGCCCTGCCGATCGACAGCGGCCTGACCTGATGCTTGCGGGCACGGCCGGCGGCCGCAAGGAAGTCAGGCTTGCCAGGGCATGCCCCGCATCCGCTCGCGCTTTTCCTCCTCGTCGAAGTGCGCGAGCGAAGGTTCGATGAGGTCGCTGCGCGCCACGATGCCGACCAGCGCGAGCGACTGCGCGTCCTTCACGACCGGGAGTCGCTCGAGCCGATGGCGTGCCAGTCGCGTCGCCACGGCGCGGCAGTTCTCGCCCGGCAGCGCAAAGAAAAGCGGTGTGTCGGCACACGCGTCGCCCACGGTGGCAATCGGGTCCCATGTGCCGCGCGCGGCCAGCGCCGCGCGGTCGGCCACGCCGATCACGGCGCCGTTGCGCACCACCGGGAACGCGCGGTGGACCTGGCGGTCGCCGAAATATTCGAACAGCGCCTGCGCCACCGGCAAGCCCGCGTCGATGCTGCGCACCTCGCGCGTCATGACTTCCTCCACGGCGTGCCGCTCGAGCGGATCGACGCCGTATTCGCGGTAGATGTGGTAGCCGCGGCGTGCGATCTTCTCGGTGAGTATCGAGCGGCGCATCGTCAGCACCGTGAAGCCGTAGGCCACGGCCGACGTGGCCAGAAGCGGCAGCAGCGCGTTGCTGTCGTGGGTGAGGCCGAACGCGAAGATGGTGGCGGTGAGCGGCGCGCGCATCACGCCGCCCAGCGTGGCGGCCATGCATACCAGTGGCCACAGCAGCGGATCGTTGCCCGGCAGCACATGCGACAGCACCGCGCCCAGGCCCGCACCCATCATCATGAGCGGCGCGAGCACGCCGCCCGAGGTGCCGGAGCCCAGCGAAACGACCCAGATCACCGCCTTTACCGCCAGCAGCGCCGCCACCACCCCGAGTGCGAGGTGGTTGTTCAGCAGGTCGCCGATCACGTCGTAGCCCACGCCCAGCGCACGCGGCTCGAAGTAGCCCCCGATGCCCACCGCCAGGCCACCGATCGCGGGCCACCACATCCAGTGCAGCGGCAGCTTGCCGAACAGGTCCTCGACCTTGTAGAGAGAAAGCGAAAGGCATGCCGACAACACACCGCATGCCAACCCCGCCGCCAGGCACGAGAGCATCGCGAGCGGTCCCGGCACGGCGGTCTGCAACGGGAACAGCGGCCCCGGGTCCATGAGCAGCGGGCGAATGAAGCCCGCGACCGCGCAGGCCACGGCCACCGGCAGCAGGCTGCGCGGCCTGAGCTCGAACAACAGCAACTCGACGGCCAGCAGCACGGCGGCCACCGGCGTGCCGAACACGGCCGTCATGCCGGCCGTGGCGCCGGCCACCAGCAACGCCTTGCGCTCGGCAGCGGTGAGGTGGAAGTGCTGCGCGATCAGCGAGCCGATGGCGCCGCCTGTCATGATGATCGGCCCCTCGGCGCCGAACGGCCCGCCGCTGCCGATCACGATGCCGGATGACAGCGGCTTGAGAAGCGCCACCTTTGCCGACATCCTGCTCTTTCCGAACAGGATCGCTTCGATGGCTTCGGGGATGCCGTGGCCCCGGATCTTGTCCGAGCCGTAGCGTGCGACCAGCCCGACGATGAGCCCGCCGATCACCGGCACGGCGATCACCCAGGCGCCCAGCGTGTTCGCGGCCGGCGAACGATCAGCCAGCGACAAGGCCTGGAAGAAGAACAGGTTGGTGAAGAAACGGATCAGGTCGAGCAGCACACGCGCGGCGATGGTGCTGAAGGCGCCGATGACCACGGCCATGGCCGCGATGCGCAGCATGCGCGCATTGAGCGCGAAATCGCCGCGGGGAGGGTGGGAGGCTGGGGTCATGGCGGTCCGGGAGCGGCCCGTGAATATATCACGCCATGATATATACAGGCCCGGGCCCGGGCCCGATGCCGGCATTGCCTGCAAAAAAGTTGAAACGCGAGAGATGGCTGCGCCATCCAATGGGAAAGGAATCACCGATGCCCGACACCGCCCCCATCCCCATTGCCATGCCCGCCAGCGCGGAACAGGCTTCCGACCCCGAGCTGGCCGCGCGCGCCGCACAGGCCGACACCGCGGCCTTCGAGTGCATCATGCGCCGCCACAACCGGCTGCTCTTCCGCACCGCGCGCAGCATTCTCAAGAGCGACGAGGAAACCGAAGACGCGCTGCAGGAAAGCTATCTGCGCGCCTGGCGCGCGATCGGGAGCTTCCGGGACGATGCGCAGCTTTCGACGTGGCTCGTGCGTATCGTGATCAACGAAGCACTGGGGCGCCTGCGCCGCCGGGGCGCGCAGGTGATCCCGCTCGACGGCGCCGCCACGCCCGACCCCGGCGAGGAGACCGAGCAAAAGGCGGCGGGCGATCCCGATGAACAACCGGAGCGCCTTGCCATGCGGGAAGAACTTCGCCAGCTGATGGAGCGCCGCATCGACCGTTTGCCGGACGCCTACCGCACCGTCTTCATGCTGCGCGCCGTCGAAGAGATGAGCGTAGCGGAAACGGCCGCCGCGCTGGCGTTGCCGGAAGCCACCGTGCGCACCCGCTTCTTCCGGGCGCGCAGCCTGCTGCGCGAGAGCCTGTCGCGCGACATGGACGTGGCGATGGGGGACGCGTTTTCATTCGACGGCGCGCGCTGCGATCGCATCGTGGCGGGCGTGCTGGCGAGCCTGGCCGGCGAGCGGTGATCACCCGCCGGCGTCATTCAACCAAGAGGAAAATAACCATGTCTTTCTTCCAGATGACTTCTCCCGCGGCTGCGCGGCGCATGTTCCTGGGCCGTTCGGGCCTTGTGCTGTCCGGTGCCGCGGTCGCACTGCTGGCCGGCCAGGACGCCTTGGCGGCCAGGACGGGCGGCGCGACCGGCAACGACGTGCAGATCCTCAACACCGCGCTGGCCGCGGAACTCGAAGCCATTGCGGCCTACCAGGCGGGCGCCGAGAGCAAGCTGCTCGAAAAGCCCGTGCTCGACCTGGCCGTGACCTTCCAGGGCCATCACAAGGCGCACGCCGACCTGCTGGCCAAGACAATCGCCAAGCTCGGCGACAAGGCCGTGCCGGCCAAGTCCAGCTACGGCTTTCCGCTGGAATCGCTCAAGTCCCAGGCAGACGTCCTGCGCTTCGCGGCCAAGCTGGAGCAGGGCGCCGTGAGCGCCTACCTCGGCGCAGTTCCCCTGTTCGGAAACCGCGACCTGTCGAAGGCGGCTGCGAGCATTCTTGGCGACGAGGCCATGCACTGGGCCGTGCTGCGCCAGGCACTCGGCGAGGCGCCCGTTCCTTCGGCCTTCATGTCGTGACCTTCAGCCGGTGGCTCCTGGCGGCCGCAACGCTGGCCGCGGGCGTGCAAGCCCTGGCAGCGCCCGACGCGGTGCGCGGCGAACAGGTGTACGCGCGTTGCCTCGCATGCCATGCGCTGGCGGCCGACCGCGTCGGTCCCAGGCACTGCGGCCTGTTCGGCCGGCTGGCCGGCAGCGTGCCCGGCTTCAGCTATTCGGAGGCGATGAAGAAGTCGAAGATCGTCTGGAACGACAAGACGCTCGACAGGTTCCTGGCCAGCCCCCTTGCCGTGGTGCCCGGCACCGCCATGACCTACGACGGCGTTCCCGACCCCGGCGACCGGGCGGACCTGATCGCCTATCTGCGGCAAGCCGACGGCACGCCCGCATGCGCCGCGGCGGCACGCCGATGAATGTGCCCGGCGTCGCTGGAGGCGCTGGTCCGGCTCCTCCGCGGCCCTGAACTTCGTCAAGGTCCGAGGCGCGCCCGACACGGTGGCTAGGCGGTCGCGCGAGGGCGCTTCGGCGCCGGGCTCTTGACCGCCCCGCGCGCCGGAGCGGCGCGTTCGGGCGCTTCCGCCGCCACGTCGTCGGCCAGCAACACGCCGGCAGACACGATGAAGTCCGCTGCACCCTGAAGATCCCCGGCCAGCGCCTTGCGGGCCGCCTGGGCATCGCGCTTCTTGAGCGCATTGAGGATTTTCTGGTGGTGCGTGGCCGAGACGTGTTCCTTCACGCGCGTCGAGCCCGAACGGAAATCGTAGTTGAGGATCGGCCCGATGCGCAGCCACAGCGACTCGATCATCTCCAGCAGCATCGGCATGCGCGCCTGCCTGTAGATGGCGAAGTGCAGCTCCTTGTTGAGCGCGATCAGCGCCGATTCGCTCGGCTTCTTCGCCAGGATCTCGCGGGAGAAGCCCTCATGCGCGCCCTGGATTTCCTGCAGGCCGCGCTCGTCGACCAGCGCCGCGGCGCGCTCGATGGCCAGGCCTTCGAGGTTGAGGCGGATGTCCGTGATCTCGCGGAACTGGCTGACCGTCATGCGTGGCACCCGCAGCACCCGGTTGGGCAACAGCACGAGCGCCTTCTCCGACAGCAGGCGGTGAACGGCTTCGCGCACCGGCATGACGCTCACGCCCAGCCCTTCGGCGATGGTGCGAAGCGACAGCTGCTCGCCAGGCATGACGCGCCCGCTCATCAGCAGGTCGCTGAGCTGCTTGTAGACATCGCCGCTCAGGGTCTGGCGGGTCAGGGGGGTGACGAGTTTGGACAGATCCATGCTGTGGCTTGAAAGTGAAGCGGCCTTGTGATCTTTTAGCACAAGCCCGGCCCGGCCGGTCACCGGGCTTCGGCCCTAGGGCATTCCCTATAAAGATATGTGATCACAGTAAATATGATCACATCCATCGGATTTTTTTCCCATCCAAATGGAGCCCGTCCCATGAGTGCGTCAGAAGTCATCTCGAACAAGCAGGACCAGCCAGTGGCCATCGTCGGCGCGGGCCTGATCGGCCGCGCCTGGGCCATCGTCTTTGCGCGGGCCGGGCATCCCGTGCGGCTGCACGACGCGGATGCGGCCACCATGCAGGCGAGCCTGGCCTACATCGCCGAGCGGCTGCAGGAGCTGGACGGCTTCGGCCTGCTTGACGATGCACCCGCGGCGGTGCTGGCGCGCATCCATTGCGAACCCGACCTGGCCGCGGCGCTGCGCGGCGTGGTCATCGTCCAGGAGAACATCCGCGAAACGGTGGAAGCCAAGACGGCCATCTTTGCGCAGCTCGATGCGCTGGCGCCGCCCGATGCGGTGCTGGCAAGCTCCACCTCCTGGCTGCCCGCGTCCACCTTCACCGAGCATCTGCCGGGCCGCGCGCGCTGCCTGGTGGGCCACCCGACCAATCCGCCGTACCTGGTGCCGCTGGTCGAGCTGTGCCCCGCGCCGTGGACCGACCCCGGGGCCATGGCGCGGGCGCATGCGATCTATGCGGCCGCGGGCCAGACGCCGGTGACGCTGTCGCGCGAGATCGACGGCTTCCTGCTCAACCGCGTGCAGGCGGCCGTGCTCAACGAATGCTTCACGCTCTTCGAGCAGGGGCTCGCGAGCGCCGAAGACATCGACAAGGTGCTCAAGGACGGGCTGGCGTTGCGCTGGTCCTTCATGGGCCCGTTCGAAACCATCGACCTCAATGCGCCCGCCGGCGTGAAGGACTACGCCGCGCGCTACGGCACGCAGAACCGCGAAGCCATGGCCGGTGTCCGGCCCTTCGGCTGGGCCGACGAGACGGTGGCGCGCGTCGACGGCGAACGCCGCAAGCAGCTCGACGTTGCCGACATCGGCGCGCGGTCCGCGTGGCGGGACCGCCGCCTGATGGCGCTCGCGGCGCACAAGCGGCAGGCCGCGGCTTCCTGAACGAGCGAAAGAAAGCAGAAATGACGCAACAAACCTCCTCGAGGCGGAAATTCCTCCAACTGGCAGCGGCGGGCTCGGCGCTCTCGGCCGTCGGCCCCGGTGCGCTGGCCCAAGGCTCGCCATGGCCGGCGAAGCCGGTCTCGCTCATCGTCGGCTATCCGCCCGGCGGGCTCACGGACGCGGGCGCACGGTTCGTGAGCAGGGGCATGGCCACGGCGCTGGGCCAGCCGGTCCTGGTCGACAACAAGCCCGGCGCAGGGGGCAACATCGCCGCGTCCGAGGTGCTGCGAGCCGCCGATCCCTTCAAGCTGCTGGTGGCGAACACCAGCTTCACCATCAACCCGCATACCTACGCGTCGCCATCGCCGGTGCCGACTCAGTTCACCCCGATCGGGCTCATCCTCGAATCGCAACTGGTCCTGTGCGTCAACCCCGCGTCGCCCGCCAGGACGTTTGCCCAGTTCGTCGCCTGGGTGAAGGCGGAAAGCACGAAGAACTTCAGCTACGCGTCGTCGGGCAACGGCGGCAACACGCACCTGGCGATGGAATACTTCCGCGAGCGCACGGGGCTGCCCGCAATGAGCCATGTCCCGTACAAGGGCAGCGCCCCGGCCATCCAGGACGTGGTGGGCAACCAGGTGCCCTGCATGATGGACGCGGCGTCCTTGCTGATCCCCTTCATCGCGAGCGGCAAGCTGCGTCCGATCCTCGTGACCGGAAGCACGCGGCTTCCTGCGCTGCCCGACGTTCCCACCGCCGCCGAGCTCGGCATCAAGGATTTCACGGTGACGGTGTTCGTGGGACTGTGGGGCCCGCCGAACCTGCCGGCCGAGGTCGTCAAGAAGGCGAATGCGGCAATGAACGCCGCACTGGCCGATCCCGCGATCAGCGGGCAGATCGCGAAGAACGGGGACACGGTGGGCGGCGGCAGCGCCGAACGGCTGGCCGAGCTCACCAGCTCCAACTACAAACTCTGGGGCGAGGTGGCCCGGCGCAACGGCGTGCGCGCGGAATAGGGCGCACGACCTCCAGGTGGCTGCGCGCGCTCACCACTTCATTTCTCCTTTGTTGACCTTGGCGCCGATGTCCAGCGCCACGCCGAGGCCCGCGTCCGGATAGGCCTGCTTCATGGCGCCGATGAGCGCGGCGCTGTCGGCCGCCTTCGGCAGCTCCTGCTCGTAGCGTGCGAGGTAGGCCTGGCTCCATGCGAGCTGCGAGGCGTCCTGCTTCGTGCCTGCGGCGCTGTGGCCCGGGATGACGCGGGCCGGTTGCAGCGCAACCATGGCGCCGAGCCTGGCGGCCCAGTCGGCGCGCTCCTGCGGCGTCTGCGCATCGGCCATCCAGAGGTGCAGGCCGGCGTACACGTTCACGCCGCCGGCAATGGTCTTGAGCGACGGGATCCACACGTAGCTGCGATGCGGCTGGCCGTCGTCGAGTCCGCGAACCTCGAGCGCCTGGCCTTCGAGCGAGAGGGTGTTGCCCGCGAGCACCTCGGGCAGCGGCACGCTCTTCGGCGCATTGGCACCCATGCGCGGGCCCCACACCTGCAGCTTGGTGGCGAGCGTGGCCTGGATCTTCTTCAGGGTGGGGGCGGTGGTGACCACCTTCGCGTCGGGGAAGTACTGCTTGAGCACCTCGATGCCGAAGTAGTAGTCGGGGTCGGCCTGGCTGATGAAGATGGTCTTGAGCGTCTTCTTGCTGTCGAGCACCATGGCCGCGATGCGCAGCGCATCGGCGCGCGTGAAGCCGGTGTCCAGCAGCACCGCGTCGGTCTGGCCTGCGACCAGCACCGAGTTGACGTGGAAGCTGTTGGCGTCGGCGTTGTAGACCTGCAAGGTCAGGGGAGGGGCCGCCTGCGCCGAGGCATCAGCGACGATGCCGAGCGTCAGGGCGGCGGGCAGCAGGGCAAGGGAAAAGAACTGGGTCGTCTTCATGGGGAACTCCATCGAGGCTGGGGGTTGCGGATGGGCTCATCGTATTGATCCGGTTCTGGAAGATAAACTTCGGTTCGATCAAATGATTGTCAACTGATTCGATTCAATCCCCATGGACCACCTGAGCGCCATCCGCACCTTCATCGAGATTGCCGACCAGGGCAGCCTGACGCGCGCGGCCGAGGTGCTCGACCTCTCGCGCGCCATGGTCAGCCGCCATCTCGAAAGCCTGGAGCAATGGCTCGGCGCGCGGCTGCTGCATCGCACCACGCGGCGTGTGAGCCTGAGCGATGCGGGCGAGGAGGCACTGCCGCGCCTGCGCCAGATGCTCGAGCTGGCCTCCGACGTGCAGGCCGTCACCGGCGCGCGCCGCACCGAGCCCGCGGGCAAGCTGCGGCTCACCACCAGTTTGTCCTTCGCGCTCTCGAGCCTCACGCGCGCGATCGTCGAGTTCCAGGGACGCTATCCGCGCATCGAGGTCGAGCTGCTCACCGTGGACCGCGCCATCGACCTGGTCGACGAACGCATCGACCTGGCCATCCGCATCACCAACCGGCTCGACGAAGGCGTGGTCGCGCGCCGGATCGCCACCTGCCATTCGGTGCTGTGCGCCGCGCCCGCCTACCTGGCGCGGCGCGGCGTGCCCGCGCGGCCGGAGGAGCTTGCGGCGCACGAGTGCATCACGCACGCCTTCGGCAGCCGCGCCGAATACCGGCTGCGCAAGGCGGGCCGGACGGTCGCCATCGCGGTGCGGGGCAGCCTGTCGAGCAACGAAACCTCGGTGCTGCGCGAAGCCGCGATCGCGGGGGCCGGCATCGCGATGCTGCCGACCTACTTCGTCTCGGACGAGCTTGCGCGCGGCGCGCTGGTGCGCCTGCTGCCGGACCACGAGCCCGAAGTGCTGGGCATCCACGCCGTGATCCTGTCGCGCCAGCACCAGCCGCGGCCGCTCAAGCTGCTGATCGATTTCCTCGCGGAACACTTCGGCGGAGACACACCGCCCTGGGAGTCGGACCCGCGGATGCCCGGCCCGCTGCGCAAGACACGCACCGCGACGAAGCGCCGGGCCTGAAGCGCGCGTCCGCGGGTAAATACTGCCCCTGTAACTGTGATCACAAATATATGATTCCATACATCTGCTTCACAGGGGTGATGGTCGATGTGGAATCAAGCTTCGCTTTCCGGCCGCCGGGTCCTGGTGACCGCGGGGGCCGACGGCATCGGCCTTGCGATCGCGCGCGCCTTCGCATCCGCTGGCGCCCGGGTGCTGGTGTGCGACGTGCAGGAGACGGCGCTGGCGCGCCTGGCAGCCGACCTGCCCGGGGTGCATTGCTGCCGCGCCGACGTGTCGAACGAGGCCGAGGTCGCTGCGCTGTTCGAGGTGGCCGACCAGGCGCTCGGCGGCCTCGACATCCTGGTGAACAACGCCGGCATCGCGGGTCCGACCGGCGGCGTTGAAACGCTGTCCCTCGCCGACTGGGAGCGCACGCTGGCCGTCAACCTGACGGGGCAGTTCCTCTGCGTGCGCGCCGCCGTGCCGCGCCTGCGCAAGAGCAGCAACGCCTCGATCGTCAATCTCTCCTCGGCGGCGGGTCACCTGGGCATGCCGGGCCGCGCGCCGTATGCGGCCTCCAAGTGGGGCGTGGTGGGCCTCACCAAGACGCTCGCCATCGAGCTCGGCGCCGACGGCATCCGCGTGAACGCGATCCTTCCGGGCGCGGTCGACGGGCCGCGCATTCGCGCGGTGATCGCGGCCAAGGCGGAGGCCTCGGGCCGGCCGCTCGACGAAGTGACGCGCTCCTACACCGCGCAGTCCGCGCTCGGCCGCATGGTCAGCACCACCGACATCGCCAACATGGTCCTGTTCGCGGCCAGCGACCTGGCCGCCAGCGTCACGGGCCAGGAGCTCGTGGTCGACGGCCATACCCAGGCGCTGAGCTGAGTACCCGGGGCTCCTTCCCATACCGTTTCTTCAACCCCAACGCCACAAGCACCGACTCTGGAAACCCATCTCATGGCCACACGCACCAAGGCAATCATCACCTGCGCTCCCACCGGCGCGATCCACACACCCAGCATGTCGCCGCACCTGCCCGTGACGGCCGACGAGATTGCCACCGCCGCCATCGACGCGGCCAAGGCCGGCGCCGCCATCCTGCACCTGCATGCGCGCGATCCGGTCGATGGCCGCCCTTCGCAGGACCCGGAACTGTTCCGGCCCTTCCTCTCGAAGATCAAGGCGGCGACGAACGCGGTGATCAACATCACCACCGGCGGCAGCCCGCACATGACCGTCGAGGAGCGCATGCGCCCGGCCACGGTGTTCAAGCCCGAGCTCGCATCGCTGAACATGGGGTCGATGAATTTCGGCCTGTTCCCGATGCTCGACCGCTACAAGGAGCTCAAGCATGACTGGGAGCGCGAGAACCTGGAGAACAGCCGCAACCTGGTGTTCAAGAACACCTTCACCGACATCGAGAACATCCTGCGCATCGGCGATGCGAACGGCACGCGCTTCGAGTTCGAGTGCTACGACATCAGCCACCTGAACAACCTGGCGCATTTCCTGGAGCGCGGCCTCGTGAGGGCGCCTCTGTTCGTGCAGTCGGTGTTCGGCATCCTGGGCGGCATCGGCGGCCACCCCGAAGACCTGATGCACATGCGCCGCACGGCGGACCGCCTGTTCGGCGACCGCTACCGCTGGTCGATCCTCGGTGCCGGCCGCAACCAGATGCCGCTCGCCACCATCGGCGCGGCCATGGGCGCGAACGTGCGCGTCGGCCTGGAGGATTCGCTGTGGATCGCGCCGGGCCGCCTGGCGGCCTCGAGCGCCGAGCAGGTGCTGCGCATCCGCGCCGTGCTCGAGGCGCTCAACATCGACATCGCCACGCCCGACGAGGCCCGCGAGATCCTCCATCTCAAGGGCGCGGCGAAGGTCGCGTTCTAAGGAGGCCCCATGCGCATCGAAATCCTGGTCGACGTGAAGACAGAACTGGGCGAGGGCCCGGTCTGGGACGTGGAGGAACAGCGGCTCTACTGGATCGACAGCTTCGGCTGCAAGGTGTTCCGCTGCACGGCCGACGGGCGCGAGGTGCGCGCCTGGAACGTGCCCGCGCGCATCGGCTCCATGGCGCTGCGCCGCCGCGGCGGCGCGGTGCTCTCGCTGGCGAGCGGCTTTCATTTTCTCGACTTCGCGAGCGGCGAGACGCAGCTCATCGTCGATCCCGAGCCCGGCAAGTCCGGCAACCGGCTCAACGACGGCAAGGTGGACCGGCGCGGCCGCTTCATCGCGGGCTCGATGGACATGAACGAGGAAGGGCCGAACGGCGCGCTCTACCGGCTCGACCCGGACCTGTCGCTGCACCAGCTGGATGACCACATCATCTGCTCCAACGGGCCCTGCTGGAGCCCCGACGGCCGCATCTTCTACTTTGCCGACACCTGGTCGGGCGAGATCTGGGCCTATGACTACGACCTGGACACGGGCCGGGTGTCGAACCGGCGCACCTTCGCGAAGCTCGACACCTCGACCGGCGGCGCCGCGGACGGATCGACGGTCGATGCCGAAGGCTTCCTGTGGAACGCGCAGGTCTACGACGGCAAGCTGGTTCGCTACGCGCCCGACGGCACGGTCGACCGCGTGATCGAGATGCCGGTGAAGAAAGTCACCAGCGTGAATTTCGGCGGGCCCGGCCTCGACATCCTCTACGTCACCTCCATGGCCAAGCCGCCGCTGCCGCGCTTTCCCGTCGATGGCGTGCAGGGCGGCAGCCTGTTCGCGATCCACGGCCTCGGCGTGCGCGGCACTCCCGAGCCCCGGTTCGCCGGCTGAGCGCCGCCTTTTCGATCCGCGTTACGCCCTTCGGGCGACGCGGGCGTTCCGCCGGTTCCTAGGGAAGATCCCTATCCGGGAACGCCGCCTTCGCTTGAAATATGAAGCGCTTCAAGTTAGCATTCGGGCACAGAGCTTCCAAAGATGGTGCACCTCCCATCGGTTGGAAATGAAGCGCTTCAAATACATTGCACCCACGGAGAGACCCGATGCAACCCCTCAGGAAACTCGCAGCCGCACTGGCCTGCACGGCAGCCCTTTCACTCACTGCGGCGCATGGCGCCGACCTCAAGCTCGGCGCGCTCTACCCGTTCAGCGGCGGGCTGGCCCTGCTCGGCGACGAGAGCTTTCGCGGCGTGCAGCTGGCGGTGGACGAAAGGAACGCGGCGGGTGGAATCAACGGTAACAAGATCGTGCTGGTGAAGGCCGATGCGGTCGATGCGAACCAGGCCGTCGGCGAAGCTCGCCGACTGACCTCCGTGGAGAACGTCACCGCGGTGTTCGGAAGCTACGCCTCGGGTGTCTCGGCGGCTGCGACGCAGGTGACGGAGCTGGCCGGCGTTCCATACTTCGAACTGGGCGCCGTGGCCGACACCATCACCCGGCCGCGGCATGAAGTACGTGTTCCGCAGCAACTCCACGGCCAGGAATTTTGCCGAGCGCAGCATCGAGGCGGTCGTCAAGGTGGTCGCGCCGCAGCTCAAGGCGGACCCCAAGGCGCTGAAGATCGCCATCATCTTCGAAGACGGTTCCTACGGCACGCTGGTGAGCAGCTTCCAGAAGGAAGAAGCCAAGCGGCTGGGCCTCAACGTGGTGGAGAGCCAGTCGTACTCGGCCAAGAGCGTCGATCTCTCGTCGCTCGTTCTTCGCCTGAAGGGCGCCGGTGCCGACGTCGTGCTGCAGACCTCCTACCAGAACGACACCACGCTGTTCATCAGGCAGGCGGCCAATGCCGGCTTCAAGCCCAAGGCGCTGATCGGCGCAGGCGGCGGCTACTCGCTCACCGACACGGCCAAGCAGCTGGGCGCTGCGATGGACGGCGCCTACGACGTCGACTTTCCGCAGGACACCATGGCCGAGAACGGCGCGCCCGGACTGCGTGCGTTCACCGCGGCCTACCAGAAGCAGTTCGGCACGGCGCCTCGCTCGGGCCACAGCCTCGTGAACTACGTCGGTGCCAAGGCCTTCCTCGACGTGCTTGCCGCGGCCAGGTCCACCGACAAGGACAAGATCCGCGAGGCCGTGCTGGCCTACAAGAAGGCGGCCGGCTCCAGCGCCGCCGGATGGGGCTTCGACTTTGCGGAGAACGGCCAGAACAGGCTCGCCACCACCAACCTGATGCAGTGGCAGAAGGGCAAGCTCGAAACCGTCTACCCCGAAGGCGTGGCCACCGCCAAGCCGATCGCCGCGCGCGTGGACTGAGCGCACCTTCCATTCCTTCTTCAGCCGCGCGCCCCTGGGCGCGCGGCGGGGGACAACGCATGTCAATCTTTCTCCAGCTGCTGGCCAACGGGCTTCTGCTCGGTGGCGCCTACGCCATCATCAGCATCAGCCTCACGCTCATCTTCGGCGTGGTACGCGTGGTCAATTTCGCGCATGGCGAGCTCCTGATGGTGGGCCTTTACGCCACGTGGATGATCACCTCGCACAGCGGTATGCATCCCTATGCCACCGTGGTTCCCGTCGCGCTGCTGCTGTTCGCCATCGGCGCCGCCATGCAGCGCTTCGTGATCCAGCCGCTGCTGTCGGCCGAGCCGCACATCCAGATCTTTGCGACGGTGGGCGTGTCCACCGCGCTGCTGAACCTGGCGCTGATGGTCTTCGGTGCCGACGTGCGCAGCGTGCAGGCCGGGTTCGGCGCGGACGCTTTCCAGCTCGGCCCGGTCAGCATCGTCACCGGCCAGCTCGTGACTTTCCTGGTCGCGATCCTCGTGGCCCTGGGCGTGTACCTGTTCCTGCAGCACACCTTCACCGGGCGCGGCTTCCGGGCGCTGGCGCAGAACCGCGCGGCCGCGGCGCTGATGGGCGTGAACGTCAACAAGGCCTACATCCTCGTCTTCGCGCTCGGGGCTTCGCTGCTGGGGCTTGCGTCGGGCCTGCTCGCGGTGCAGTACCCGGTGTTCCCGACGGTGGGGCAGTACTTCGTTCTCACGGCGTTCGTCGTCGTGGTGCTCGGCGGCCTCGGCAGCCTGCCGGGCGCGGTCGTCGGCTCGCTCTTCATCGGGCTCATCGACAGCATCGCGGGCTTCTACGTCGGCTCGGACCTCAAGGAGGTCGTGTACTTCGTGATCTTCCTGGTGATTCTCACCGTGCGGCCGACCGGGCTCTTCGGCCTGGGCCGCGGCTCGGAATAGGTGCAAGCCATGATCTTTCCCCGACTCACCCATCCGCGCGCCTACATCGGCGTGGCGGCGCTCCTCGCGCTGCTGGTTGCGCCGCTCGCGATCAACTCGCCCTTCGTCTACCACCTGGCGGTGCAGGTCTGCATCTTCGGCGCGCTGGCAACGGCCTGGAACATCGTCGGCGGCTACGCCGGGCAGCTGTCGCTGGGCCATGCGGTTTTCTATGCCATCGGCAGCTATGCGGCGACGATGCTGGTCATCCACTTCGGCCTGTCGCCGTGGATCGGCATGTTCGGCGGTGCCATCGTCGCGGTCGTCGCATCGCTGGTGATCGCCTACCCGACGCTGCGCCTGCGCGGGCCCTTCTTCGCGCTGGCCACCATCGCGTTCCTGGAAGTGTGCCGCCTGCTCGTCGTGCACTTCGAAGGCGTCACGGGCGGATCGGCCGGCCTGAACGTGCCGCTCAACATCGGCCTGCAGTGGATGATCTTCCGCGAGAAGTGGGCCTACCTGGCCATCGCCTTCGGCTTCCTTGCCGTCACGCTCTGGATCAGCTGGCTGATCCGCTACTCGCGCTTCGGCTTCTACCTGATCGCCGTGCGCGAGCGCGAAGACGCCGCGCGGGCGGTGGGCATCAACGCGGTCAAGGTCAAGATCGCAGCCGCGGTGATCTCCGCCGCGCTCACCAGCATCCTCGGCTCGTTCCATGCGATGTACCTGACCTTCATCGAGCCCTCGGCCGCCTTCTCGCTGGAGCTCTCGATCCAGATCGCGATGTTCGCGCTGATCGGCGGCCTCGGCACCGTGGCGGGCCCGCTGCTCGGAACGGTGCTGGTGCTGCCCGCGGCCGAGCTGTCGCGCGGCTGGCTCAGCGCGCTGGGCAACGGCACGCACGGCTTCGTGTATGGCGTGGTGCTGGTGCTCGTGGTGCTGTTCTTCCCACGCGGCCTGGTGGGGCACCTGGGCGGACGCGCACTGGCGCTGATCGACAGGCTGCCGGGCGCGCGCAAGCGCGGGCCGGCGCTCCGGCCGCAGCAGGTGGCAAGCCGCGTGGCGAGCACCACCCGCGGGCAGCCGCTGCTCGTCGCCGAAAGCCTGCAGAAGCGCTTCGGTGGCCTGCTCGCGACCGACAACGTGTCGCTGACCCTGCATGAAGGCGAGATCCTCGGCGTGATCGGCCCGAACGGCGCGGGCAAGACCACCGTCTTCAACCAGCTCTCCGGCTTCATCGCACCCGACGCCGGCACGGTCAAGGTGCGGCAGGCGAATGGCGAATGGACCCGTCCCACCTCGCCCGAAGGCTTTGCGCAGACCGGCGTGGGGCGCACCTTCCAGATCGTGCAGCCGTTCTCGGGGCTCTCCGTGCGCGAGAACATCATGCTCGGCGCCTTCATGCGCACCCGGAACGCCGAAGAGGCCGAAGCGATGGCCCGCGAGGTGGCCGAGCTCACGGACCTCACGGCGCTGCTCGACCACGAGGCGCGCGGCCTGACGGTCGGCGGCATGAAGCGGCTCGAGGTGGCGCGCGCGCTGGCCACCGGTCCCAAGGTGCTGCTGCTCGACGAAGTGCTGGCGGGCCTGAACCCGACCGACGTGACACGCGCGATCGCGATGATCCGCAAGATCCGCGACTCGGGCGTGTCGGTGCTCATGATCGAACACCTGATGCAGGCCACCATGGCGCTGTCCGACCGCATCATCGTCATCAACGCCGGCCGGCTGCTCAAGGAGGGCAAGCCGGCCGACGTGGTCAACGATCCTGCGGTGATTGAAGCCTACCTAGGCAAGGGGTACCTCGATGCTCAAGCTGCGTGATATCTGTGCCGGCTACGGCAAGAGCGAAGTCCTGCGGGGCGTCTCGCTCGACGTCCGGAAGGGCGAGGTCGTGACGCTGGTCGGTGCCAACGGCGCGGGCAAGACGACGACGCTCAAGGCGCTGTGCGGCCTCATCCCGACCCCCGGCGGCACCATCGAATTCGAAGGCGCAAGGCTCACGGGCCGGGCGCCGCACGAGATCGTCGAGCTCGGCGTCACCATGGTGCCCGAGGGCCGGCAGCTGTTCGCGTTCCTGACCGTGCGCGAGAACCTGCTCATGGGTGCCTACAAGCACGCGGCGCGGCGCGACCGCGACAAGCGCCTCGATGAAGTCCTGAAGATCTTCCCGCGCGTGAAGGAGCGGCTGCCCCAGCTTGCCGGGTCGCTCTCGGGCGGCGAACAGCAGATGGTGGCGATAGCGCGCGGCATGATGGCCGGGCCCAAGCTCCTGATCATGGACGAGCCCTCGCTTGGCCTCTCGCCGCTGCTGGTGGAGCAGATGTTCGACGTGGTGCGCCTGGTCGCATCGCGCGGCACCACCGTGCTGCTGGTCGAGCAGAACGTCTTCCACACCCTCAAGCTGGCCGACCGCGGCTACGTGCTGGAGAACGGCACCATCACCCTGACGGGCACCGGCGCCGAGCTGCTCGCCAACCCGCATGTGCGGCGCGCCTACCTGGGGCATTGACATGGATGCACTGCAACACCTCGAACACCGCGGCCGGGTGGTTCTCGTCACCGGCGCCGCGGGCGGCATCGGCACGGCCATTGCCGAACGCTATGCCGCCGACGGCGCGGCGGTGGGGCTCGTGGACTTCGATGCGGCTTCCGGGCAGGCGCTGGCCGCCAGGCTGGCTTCCGCCGGCCACCGCGTCCACTTCGCGCAAGCCGACGTGGCGAGTTTCGATGCATGCGATGCCGCCTGCGGCGCCATCGAGGCCGCGCTCGGCCCCATCGACACCCTGGTCAACAACGCCGGCATCTCGCCCAAGCACGCGGGCAGGCCGGCGCCGATCTGGCAGATGGACCCGGCCGAATGGCACCGCGTGGTCGATGTCAACCTGCACAGCGTCTTCAACTTTGCGCGGCGGCTCACGCCCGGCATGGTGGACCGCAAGTTCGGCCGCATCGTGTCGATGTCCTCGGTGGCGGGCAAGGCCTACCTGGACATCGTGGCCGCGCACTACGGCACCACCAAGGCCGCGCTGATCGGCATGACGCGCCACCTCGCGGGTGAACTGGGCCCGCACGGGATCACGGTCAATGCGCTGGCCCCCGGCCGCATCGACACGCCGATGGTGGCCGGCGCGCCGCGCGAGGCCAACGATGCCGTGATCCGCGTCACCCCCTTGCGGCGGCTGGGCAAGCCGGTCGAAGTGGCCGATGCCTGCCTGTTCCTCAGCTCGCCGAGATCGGGCTTCATCACCGGCCAGGTGATCGATGTCGCCGGCGGCTGGCTGATGACCTGACCCCTGAACACCACTGGAATCACCATGACTGCACAACCCAAGGCGAACTACATTGCCGGCGAATGGCTCGCCGGTGCGGACGTGAACCGCAACATCAATCCGTCCGACACGCGCGATGTCGTCGGCGAGTACGCGCGCGCCAGCGAGGCGCAGGTACTGCAGGCGATCGATGCGGCCTTCGACGCGCGACTCTCGTGGCAGCGAAAGACGGCGGAAGAACGCTCCGACGCCCTGGACCGCATCGGCAGCGAGATCCTCGCGCGCCGCGACGAGCTGGGCCGCCTGCTCTCGCGCGAAGAGGGCAAGACGCTGGCCGAGGGCATCGGCGAAGCGACGCGCGCGGGCCGCGTGTTCAAGTTCTTTGCCGGCGAGGCGTTGCGCCTGGGCGGCGAAAAGCTCGCATCGATCCGCGCGGGCGTGGAGGTGGACGTGGTGCGCGAGGCCGAGGGCGTCATCGGCATCATCACGCCGTGGAACTTTCCGATCGCGATTCCCGCATGGAAGATCGCACCCGCGCTGGCCTACGGCAACACCGTGGTGTTCAAGCCCGCGGACCTGGTGCCCGGCAGCGCCTGGGCGCTGTCGGAGATCATCGTGCGTGCGGGCGCATTGCCCGCAGGCGTCTTCAACCTGGTGATGGGCGCGGGCTCGAAGGTCGGCAACGCGATGGTCAATTCGCCCAAGGTGCGGGCGATGACCTTCACCGGTTCGACCTCGACCGGCCGGCAGATCGGCCTGCGCTGCATGGAGCGCGGCGCCAAGGTACAGCTGGAGATGGGCGGCAAGAATCCGCTGGTGATCCTCGACGATGCGGACCTGGAACAGGCGGTCTCGGTGGCGGTGAACGGCTCGTTCTTCTCGACCGGCCAGCGCTGCACCGGCTCCAGCCGGCTCATCGTGCAGGACGGCATCCATGACCGCTTCGTCGCGGCCATGGTCGAACGCATGGCGAAGCTTCGCACCGACCATGCATTGAAGGACGGCACCGACATCGGTCCGGTGGCCTCGAAGGACCAGCTCGACCAGGACTGCTTCTACATTGCCAACGCCAAGGAGGAGGGCGGCCGCCTGGTTGCGGGCGGCGAGCTGCTCGAGCGCGAGCACCCGGGCTTCTACCTGTCGCCCGCGCTGATCGTCGACACCCACAACGCGATGCGCGTGAACCGCGAAGAGGTGTTCGGCCCGGTGGCCAGCGTCATCCGGGTCGCAAGCTACGACGAGGCGCTGGCGGTGGCCAACGACACGGAGTTCGGCCTGTCTTCCGGCATCTGCACGACCTCGCTCAAGCATGCGAGCGACTTCAAGCGCAACTCCACGGCCGGCATGGTGATGGTGAACGTGCCGACCGCCGGCGTGGACTACCACGCGCCATTCGGCGGCCGCAAGGGCTCCAGCTACGGATCGCGGGAGCAGGGCGCCTATGCGCGCGAGTTCTACACGGCCGTCAAGACCACCTACACGCAGGCCTGAAATCATGACCGACATCACCGGAAACACGCGGATCTTCGGCATCCTGGCCGACCCGATCCATCACGTGAAGACGCCGCAAGGCATCAACCGCCTGCTGGACGCGCGCAGCTTCGACGGCGTCATGGTGCCGATCCATGTCGGCGCGGAGGGCCTTGCGGCCATGGTCGACGGGCTGCGCCGCATGCGCAACCTCGGCGGCTTCGTCGTGACGGTGCCGCACAAGACGGCCATGCCCGCGCTGTGCGACGAGCTGACGCCGGCCGCGCGGCGCATCGGCGCCGTCAACGTGGTGCGCCGCAGCGCCGAGGGCCGCCTGTCGGGCGGCATGCTCGACGGCGAAGGCTTTGTCGGCGGACTGCGCAGCGCAGGCATCGAGCCTGCGGGCCTGTCCGCCTATCTTGCCGGAGCCGGCGGCGCAGCGAGCGCGATCGCCTATGCGCTGGCGCAGGCTGGCATCTCGCGCCTCACGATCGCGAACCGCACACCGGCCAAGGCCCGGGAACTCATCGCCCGCCTGCAAGAGGATTTTCCGGGCGTGCCGATGCAGCCCGGAAGCGACGACCCCTCGCAACACGACCTGGTGGTCAACGGCACGTCGCTCGGCCTGCGCGACGGCGATGCGCTGCCGCTGGACAGCGAGCGGCTGTCGGTCGACCAGATCGTCGCCGAGATCGTCATGCAACCTGCCGAGACGCCGCTGCTGCGGGCGGCACGCGCCAAAGGGTGCCGCGTGCATTTCGGTGCGCCGATGCTGGCGAGCCAGGTCGCGCTGATGGCCGCGTTCATGGGCGTGCCAGCAGAAGAGGCAGCCGGATCATGACCGACGCGCAATTCCTCGACGCCCTGCGCGCCATTGCCGGTGAACGCGGCGTGGTCGCCGACGCGGCCGACCTCGACAACTACAACGTCGACTGGCGCCATGTGTTCAAGGGCCAGGCGCGCTGCGCCGTGCTGCCGCGAAGCACCGATGAAGTCGCGGCCGTGGTGCGCCTTTGCGCGAGCCAGGGCATCGCGGTCGTGCCGCACGGCGGCAACACCGGCCTCTCCGGCGGTGCGACGCCCGACGGCAGCGGCCGGCAGGTGGTGCTGTCGCTTGCGCGCATGCGCGCCATTCGCGACATCGACGTGCTCGGCGAAACGATGGAAGTCGAAGCGGGCTGCATCCTCCAGACCGCGCAGGAAGCCGCGGAGGCCGCGGGCCTGATGCTGCCGATCAGCCTGGCCGCGGAAGGGTCGGCGCAGATCGGCGGCGTGCTCTCGACCAACGCCGGCGGCACGAACGTGCTGCGCCATGGCATGGCCAGGGCGCGCGTGCTCGGCCTCGAAGTCGTGACCGCCGGGGGCGAGGTGGTGAACGGGCTGCGCCGCCTGCGCAAGGACAACGCCGGCTACGACTGGAAGCAGTGGTTCATCGGCACCGAAGGCACGCTCGGCATCGTCACGGCGGCGGTGCTGCAGCTTGCACCGCAGTCGCTGCATCGTGTCACGGCGCTCCTGGCCGTGCCCGGCGCCGACGCCGCGTTGAAAGTGCTTCGCGCGGCGCGGCAACAGATCGGCGAGACGCTCAACGCCTTCGAGCTGATGTCCGGCGCCGCGCTCGAGCTGGTCGAGCGGCACCAGGGCCTCAAGACGCCGCTGGCGCCCGCCGAATGGTTCGTGCTGCTGGAAGCGAGCTCGTGCCTTCCCGGCCTGCGCGATGCGGTGGAAGCGCTGCTTGGCACGGTGCTCGAAGAGGGCGATGCGACGGACGGCGTCATCGCCGAATCGGAGCGGCAGGAAGGCGAGCTCTGGCTGCTGCGCGAATCCATCACCGAGGCCGAGTCACGCGAGGGGCGCTCGCTCAAGCACGACGTCTCCGTGCCGATCTCCGCCATCCCCGCGTTCCTGCGCGACGCCGATGCCGCGGTGGCGAGCGCATTTCCCGGCTCGCGCATCAATGCCTTCGGACATGCGGGCGACGGCAACATCCACTACAACGTGGTCGTGCCGCCCTCCTGCGATGGCCCGGCGCTCAACGCGCTGGTCCACGACCTGGTCGTGAAGCACCACGGCAGCATCTCGGCCGAACACGGCATCGGCCAGTACCGCGTGAACGAACTCGAACGGTGCCGCTCCGCGCCGGAGCTGAGGCTGGCGCGCCGCGTCAAGGCGGCGCTCGATCCGGCCGGGACGATGAACCCCGGCAAGGTCATGGCCGCAACATCGGAGGCACGGTGAACATGGAACCCTACGACTACATCATCGTCGGCGGCGGCACCGCCGGCTGCATCCTGGCCAACCGGCTCACCGCCTCCGGCCGACACCGCGTGCTCATGCTGGAGGCCGGCGGCGAACCCGCGAGCATGTGGATCGACATTCCCGCGGGCTTCAGCAAGCTGCTGACCAACACGCAATACAACTGGCGCTTCCAGACCGAGGCCGAGGAGAACACCAACGGCCGCGTGATCGCGGTGCCACGCGGCAAGGGCCTGGGCGGCTCCACGCTCATCAACGGCATGGTGTACGTGCGCGGCCAGGCCGGCGACTACGACGCCTGGCGCGATGCCGGTGCGCGCGGCTGGGGGTGGAAGGACGTGGAGCCCTACTTTCGCAAGCTCGAGAACTACGACAAGGGCGGCCCCACGCGTGGACACGACGGGCCGATGAAGCTCGCGCAGGTGCGCGAACGCTTCCCGATCTCCGACGCCTTCGTCCGCGCGGCGCAGGAAGATGGCCTGCCCTTCAACGAAGACTACAACGCCGGGCGCCAGGAAGGCGTGGGCTACTACCAGGTGACGCAAAGCGGCGGCAAGCGCTGGAGCGTTTACGACGGCTACCTGCGGCCCGCCCTGAAGCGCGGGAACCTGACCGTGGTGACGCATGCGCACGTGCTGCGGCTGGAGATCGACGGCAAGCGCTGCACGGGCGTGACCTACCGACGCAACGGCGTGGAGAGCACGGTCACCGCCCGCGCGGAAGTCGTTCTTGCCGCCGGTGCGATCCAGTCCCCGCAATTGCTCGAGCTGTCGGGCATCGGCCGCGCCGAACTGCTCCAGTCCTACGGCATCGCGGTGCGCCACGGCTTGCGCGGCGTGGGCGAGAACTACATCGACCATTTCTGCACCCGCATGAACTGGCGCGTGAAGGCGGCCGTCACGCTCAACGAGATGTCGCGCAGCTGGCGCCTCGGCCTCGCCGTGTCGGAATACTACGCACGCCGCACCGGCATCCTCACGCTGGGAACCGGCCTGGTGAACGCTTTCGTGAAAACCAGGCCCGAGATGCCGACGGCCGACGCGCAATATTTCTTCATGCACGCGAGCTATGCCAACGCCGCCGAGCGGGTGCTCGACAAGCTGCCCGGCATGACGATCGGTGTGACGCAGCTGCGGCCCGAATCGGTCGGGACCATCCACATCAAGTCGAAAGACCCGTGCGCGGGACCGTCCATCCGGCCGAACTTTCTTTCGAGCCCGGTCGACCAGGAATGCATGGTGCGCAGCATGCAGATCGCTCGGCGCATCGTCGAGCGCCCGGCGCTGCGGCGCCACGTGGTCGAGGAGATGAGCCCGGGGTCTCCGGTTCGCAGCGATGCGGACTGGCTCGCGTTCGCGCGCCAGAACGGGCAGACGATCTATCACCCCATCGGCACCTGCCGCATGGGAGAGGACGATGCCGCGGTGGTCGACCTGCGCCTGCGCGTGCGCGGGATGAGCGGACTGCGCATCGTCGATGCGTCCGTGATGCCCCGCATGGTGTCCGGCAACATCCAGGCGGCCGTCATGATGGTCGCGGAAAAGGCGGCCGACCTGATCCTGGAGGATGCTTCCCACCGATAGTGCCAACCAGCGCGTTCCGAAATCTCGCTGCGCTGCGCGGGATGCTGCCCGTGGGTAGCATCGGGAAATGAAAAGGAGAAACGCATGAGCCGACTGTTCGAGCCGTGGTCGTTGGACGGGCTGGCGCTGCCCAACCGCATCGTCATTGCGCCGATGTGCCAGTACTCGGCCGACGAAGGGTGCGCCACCGACTGGCACATGATCCACCTGGGCCACCTCGCGCTTTCCGGCGCGGGGCTGCTGATCCTCGAGGCCACGGCCGTGTCGGCCACGGGCCGCATCTCGCCGCAGGACCTGGGCCTGTACGCCGACGCAAACGAGTCGGCCTTGCGCCGCGTGCTGGATGCCGTGCGCGCGCACTCGCCCATGGCGCTCGCGGTCCAGCTTTCGCACGCCGGCCGCAAGGGCTCGAGCCGGGCGCCCTGGGAGGGCGGCGTGCAGATCCGCCCCGGCGAGCCCGGCGGCTGGAAGACCGAAGCGCCCAGCGCCGTGCCGCATGCAGAGGGCGAAGACGCGCCCATGGCGCTCGACTGCGACGGGCTGCGGCGCGTGCGCGACGAATTCGTGGTCGCCACGCGGCGTGCGGCGCGGCTGGGCCTGGACGGCATCGAGGTGCATGGCGCCCACGGCTACCTGCTGCACCAGTTCCTGTCGCCGATCGCGAACCATCGGGCCGACGAATACGGCGGCAGCCTGGAGAACCGCATGCGCTTCCCGCTGGAGGTGTTCGATGCCGTGCGCGCCGAATTCCCCGCGGACAAGCCGGTGTGGATGCGGGTCTCGGCCACCGATTGGGTGCCCGGCGGCTGGGACATCGAAGGCACGCTCGCGCTGGCCCACGCGCTCAAGGCCCGCGGCAGCGCGGCCGTGCATGTGTCGACCGGTGGCGTCTCGCCCCAGCAGGCGATCAAGCTGGGCCCGGGCTACCAGGTGCCTTATGCGCAGCGGGTGAAGGCCGAGGTCGGCCTCCCCACCATCGCGGTCGGGCTGATCACCGAGGCCGAGCAGGCGGAAAGCATCGTCGCGAACGGCGAGGCCGACGCCGTCTCGCTGGCACGCGCGATGCTGTACGACCCGCGCTGGCCGTGGCATGCCGCCGCGAAGCTGGGCGCGCACGTGTTCGCACCCCGGCAGTACTGGCGGTCGCAGCCGCGCGAGTACCAGGACCTGTTCGAGGGCGCCGCGTTCGGACAACGATAGCGGAGCCGTTCGACCGGCGCAGGAAGGCGCGCCGGAGGAGGGGGCCGGCAGGGCGCAAAATGAACTCTTTCGGAGGCTCGAGGACCGCTCTGTGAACATCCAGCAACGCAACAACGTTCGTGTCTCCGGCGAGGGAGAGCGAACGATGATCTTCGCTCACGGTTTCGGCTGCGACCAGAACATGTGGCGCTTCATGGCGCCGAGGTTCGCCGGGCGTTTTCGCGTGGTGACCTTCGACCTTGTCGGCTCGGGCCAATCCGATCTGGGCGCCTACGACAAGGCGAAGTATTCGCAGCTGCAAGGGTATGCCGACGACCTGCTGGAGATCGCCGGCGAGTTCGGCAGCGGCCCGGTGCTGTTTGTCGGGCATTCGGTGAGCGCCATGATCGGGATGCTGGCGGATCTCAAGGCGCCGGGCACTTTCGCAGCGCACATGATGGTGGGCCCATCGCCGTGCTATATCGATGACGACGGCTACGTCGGCGGCTTCACGCGCGAGGACATCGAGTCGCTGCTCGACACGCTGGAAGGCAACTATCTCGGCTGGGCCAGCAGCATGGCGCCCGCGATCATGGGCGTGCCGGATCGGCCGGAACTCGGCGCCGAGCTCACCGCCAGCTTCTGCCGCACCGACCCCGAGATCGCGAAGCAGTTCGCCAAGGTCACCTTCCTGTCCGACAACCGCCGGGACGTGGCCCGGCTGCAGACGCCCACGCTCGTGATCCAGTCGTCCGACGACCTGATCGCGCCGTTGGCCGTGGGCGAGTACATGCAGCGCACGCTGCCGAACGGGACCCTGCGCGTGGTGGCCAACACCGGCCATTGCCCGCACCTGAGCGCACCCGGCGCGAGCTGCGATGCCATCGAGGACTTCCTGGCCGCGCTCGGCCAGCCGCAAGGCCGATGAGCACGACGCTTCCCGAGCCGGGCGACCTGCTGGACGAGGCGCCCTGCGGCTTGCTGGTGACCGCGCCGGACGGGACCATTCTCCGCGTCAACGCCACGTTCTGCGAATGGATCGGCTATGCGCGCGAAGAGCTCGTGGGCATCAAGCGCGTGCAGGACCTGTTCACGATGGGCGGTCGCATCTTCCACCAGACCCATTGGGCTCCGGCGCTCCAGATGCAGGGCTCGCTGGCCGAGGTCAAGTTCGACCTGCGGCACCGCGGCGGGCAGAGCATCCCGATGATCTTCAACGCGCGCCGGCGCACCCGCAAGGAAGGCGAGTTCGACGAGATCGCCGCCTTCGTGGCCCGGGACCGCAACCGCTATGAGCGCGAGCTCATGGCCGCGCGCAAGAAAGCCGATGCGCTGCTGGAAACGGAACGCGAGACGCAGGCCCTCTTGCGCGACCGTGCGCTCTTTGCGGAGCAGATGGTCGGCATCGTGAGCCACGACCTGCGCAATCCGCTGTCTGCCATCCTGATGGGCATCCAGCTGCTGGGCAGGACCGAGGGCGAGCGCCGGGCGCGCGTGGTCGGGCATGTGCGCAACTCGGCCGAGCGTGCGCGGCGGCTCATCGAGGAACTGCTGGACTTCACGCAGGCGCGGGTCGGGCAGGGCATCCACGTGAAGCTGGCGGCCGCCGACCTGCACGAGATCACCGCGCAGGCGGTCGACGAGCTGATGCTCGCGTTTCCTGACCGAACCATCACCCATCGGTCGCATGGACCAGGGGCATGCACCGCCGACGCGGACCGGCTGGCCCAACTCATCGGCAACCTCGTGAGCAATGCGGCAACCTACGGCCGCAGCGGCA
This sequence comes from Variovorax sp. OAS795, assembly GCF_040546685.1. NCBI lineage: Bacteria > Pseudomonadati > Pseudomonadota > Betaproteobacteria > Burkholderiales > Comamonadaceae > Variovorax > Variovorax sp. OAS795. Next base: position 662,724 of record NZ_JBEPOH010000002.1, on the reverse strand, counting down.
CGGCCATTGCCGTGCGCTCGGAGGTCGATGGCCCGGAAGCGAGGGTGACGGTGCACAACGAGGGCGAGCCGATTCCGCCGGCCGTGCTCGCCACGGTGTTCGAGCCGATGGTGCGGGGTGTCCCCGAAGGCAGCTCGGCGCGCAACGTGGGGCTCGGTCTCTTCATCGTGAACGAGATTGCGAAGGCCCATGGCGGCGCGATGGACGTGAGCTCGTCCGCCGCCGGCGGGACCACGTTCACGCTGCGGTTTCCCGCGCACCGGCTCGCGGCATCGCAAGACCCCGAGCCATAGGCGGGGCCGCGTCCGACACCGCGCCGGCCGCGGATCGCCGACCATGGGCGCCATGTCATCGCTTCGAAGCGTCGCGGTCACTGTCCTCGAAGACAGCAAAGGAGCCTACCGCTGGCGCCTCGTCGAACTGGAAGAAGACAACTGGCGGCTGCTGCGCCAGCAGCCGCGGGCCATGAAGACCTACAAGGCCGCGATGGCGGCGGGGCTGGTCGAACTGCAGGCGATGGTCGAAGACCTCGACCTGGGCCCGCGGGAAGAGGAGCTTGAATCCGAAGCCGAACGCGAGTCGGCACCCGAGCCCGAGCCCGCGAGCGGATCGGACCATGAAGAACGCAGGAAAAAAGGCGCGGCCTTCGGCTTCGGGCTGCCGAGCTAGCGCTGCCCCGGCCGGCTTGCGCAGTCCGCTGGATTTCTTGCCCGATCCTCTGGCATCGTCCCTCTTTTGTGGATGCGGGCCCGCTTGGGCGTTAGAGTCGTCGTGGAGGCTCCAGGCAACATGGCACCCAGACACACCGATGCGGCAGCACAGTGCAGGCAACTGCAGGAAGCGATGGCGCAGATCATCGGCGCGCGCACCCCGGGTGCGGGCGACTTCGAAACGCCGATTCCGGGACTCGGCTTCTTCCGGCGCGATGCGCCTGCGCCGCCTGCCGCCTGCATGGTCGCGCCGAGCATCGTCCTCGTCGCCCAGGGCGCCAAGCAGATGTGGGTCGGCGGCGAGGCCTATCCCTACGACACCTCGCAATTCCTGGTGACATCGCTGAACCTGCCCGCCAATTCGGAGGTCAGGTTGGCAAGCGCACAGCAGCCTTGCCTCGGCCTGCTGCTCAAGCTCGATGTGCGCGTGCTGGCCGAGCTGATCGCGCAAGGCAACCTGCCGTCGCAACGCGATCGCCCGGGCGGTGCGGGCGTGGGCATCGGAACCGCGACGCCGGCGCTGCTGGCACCGATCGCGCGGCTGCTGGCGCTGTTGGACGAGCCCGAAGCCATCCCGGTTCTCGCGCCGATGATCTGCCGCGAGATCCACTACCGGCTGCTGGCAAGCGACCAGGCCGGCAAGCTGCGGCAGATCGCGTCGGTCGATGGACAGGGCCACCGCATCGCCAGGGCGATCGACTGGCTCACGCTGAACTACGCCCTGCCGCTTCGCGTCGACGAACTCGCGCTGCGCGTGCGGATGAGCACGCCGACCTTCCACCACCACTTTCGCCAGCTCACCGCCATGAGCCCGTTGCAGTACCAGAAGTGGCTGCGGCTGAACGAGGCGAAGCGCCTGATGCTGGCCGAGCACCTCGATGCGGCGAGCGCGGCTTTCAGGGTCGGCTACGAAAGCCCTTCGCAGTTCAGCCGCGAGTACAGCCGCCTGTTCGGCGCGCCGCCCAAGCGCGACATCGGCGTGCTGCGCGGCGGCGCCAGGGGCGTCGACGGGCACAAGCAGGCGTTGCCGGATCACGCGTGAGAACTTAGGTCCACAGCATGCTGCGGCCTCATCGGATCAGGCAAGAAAACGAGCGAAATGCGCTATCCATCGCCTCGCAGGTCTAGAAGAATGGCGATCAGGGCGCCCGCTCGCAGCCGGCGCATTTCCCCACGACTTGCCTCGAACTTCGAACAACAGGAGCTGACATGGACAGTCCCACCAACCCCCTGATCTCGCGGCGCGGCGCCCTCATTGTGGGCGCCGCCACCGCGGCGGCGGTTTCTTCCTCCGCGCCCGCCGCGGCGGCGCAGGCCGCACCCGCGGCCTCGGCCTCGGCGATCCCGCGCGCCAGGCTGTCGCTGAACGTGAACGGCCAGACCCACGCGCTCGAACTCGACACGCGCACGACCCTGCTCGATGCGCTGCGCGAGCACCTGCACCTGACCGGCACCAAGAAAGGCTGCGACCACGGCCAGTGCGGCGCCTGCACCGTCATTGCCGACGGCCGGCGGATCAACGCGTGCCTGTCGCTCGCCGTCATGCACGACGGCGGGCAGGTCACCACCATCGAAGGACTCGGCACGCCGCAGAACATGCATCCGCTGCAGGCCGCCTTCGTCAAGCACGACGGCTACCAGTGCGGCTATTGCACCCCCGGGCAGATCTGCTCGGCCGTGGCCGTGCTCGACGAAATCAAGCGCGGGGTGCCGAGCCACGCGAGCGCCGACCTCACGGCGCGCCCGCTGCTGTCGGCCGACGAGCTGCGCGAGCGCATGAGCGGCAACATCTGCCGCTGCGGCGCCTACTCCAACATCGTCGATGCCATCACCGAGGTGGCGGGGAGCCGCACATGAAGCCATTCACCTATGAGCGCGCGCAGTCGCCGGCGCAGGCGGCTGCGGCCGTGGCGCAAAGCCCAGGTGCCAAGTTCATTGCCGGCGGCACCAACCTGCTGGACCTGATGAAGCTGCAGATCGAGGCGCCCACGCACCTGGTCGACGTGAACGGCCTGGCGCTGGACAGGATCGAGCCCACGACGGACGGCGGCCTGCGCATCGGCGCCATGGTGCGCAACACCGACCTGGCGGCCGACGAGCGGGTGCGCCGCGACTACGGCGTGCTGTCGCGCGCACTGCTGGCCGGGGCTTCGGGCCAGTTGCGCAACAAGGCAACGACCGCCGGCAACCTGCTGCAGCGCACGCGCTGCCCCTACTTCTACGACACGGACCAGCCCTGCAACAAGCGCCAACCCGGCAGCGGCTGCAGCGCCATCGGCGGCGTGACGCGCCAGCACGCGGTGATCGGCACGAGCAAGGCCTGCATCGCGACGCATCCGAGCGACATGGCCGTGGCGATGCGCGTGCTCGACGCGGCGGTGGAAACGGTGCGCCCCGACGGCCGCACGCGCGTGATCCCGATCGCCGATTTCCATCGGCTGCCGGGCGACACCCCGCACATCGAGACCACGCTGGCGCGCGACGAGCTGATCACCGGCGTGACGCTGCCAAGGCCCATCGGCGGCACGCACGTCTACCGCAAGGTGCGCGACCGCGCCTCCTACGCCTTCGCGCTGGTGTCCGTCGCCGCGATCGTGCAGCGCGACGGCTCGGGCCGCGTGGCGCTGGGCGGGGTGGCGCACAAGCCGTGGCGCGTCGAGGCGGCAGAGGCCGCAATGCCGCAGGGTGCCAGGGCGGTGGCCGCACAGTTGCTGGCCGGTGCGCAGCCGACGCACGAGAACGCATTCAAGTTGCCATTGGCCGAGCGCGCGCTGGCCGCGGCGCTGGTGCAAGCGAGGAGCTGAGCATGAAATTCGACACACCCGCCACCACCAACCCCATCGACCAGCTCAAGATCATCGGCAAGCCGACCGACCGGATCGACGGGCCGCTGAAGACCACCGGCTCCGCACGCTATGCCTACGAACGCCACAGCGAGGTGCCCAACGCCGCCTACGGCTACGTGGTGGGCGCCGGCATCGCCAAGGGCCGCATCGCCTCGATCGACCTGACGGCCGCGCGCGCGGCGCCGGGCGTGCTGGCCATCGTCACCGCGCGCAATGCCGGCAAGCTCGGCAAGGGCGACTTCAACACCGCCAAGCTGCTTGGCGGACCCGAGATCGACCACTACCACCAGGCGGTGGCGCTCGTCGTGGCCAACAGCTTCGAGCAGGCGCGCGCGGCGGCGCAGCTGGTGCGCATTGCGTACACGCGCACGCCGGGCCGCTTCGACCTGTCCGCCGAAAAGGACGCGGCGCAGATGCCCAAGCCCAATCCTTTTTCGGGCGAGCCGGAGACCAGGACCGGCGATTTCCCCGGCGCCTACGCGGCGGCCGCCGTGCAGATGGATGCGACCTACACCACCCCCGACGAGTCGCACGCGATGATGGAGCCGCATGCCTCCATCGCCCAATGGAAGGGCGACAAGCTCACCCTCTGGACATCGAACCAGATGATCGCCTGGGGCGTCGGCGACGTGGCCAAGACGCTGGGCATTCCCAAGGCCAACGTGCGGCTGGTCTCGCCTTTCATCGGCGGCGGATTCGGCGGCAAGCTGTTCGTGCGCGTGGATGCGGTGCTTGCGGCGCTCGGCGCGCGGGCAGCGAAGCGGCCGGTCAAGGTGGCCTTGCAGCGGCCCCTGGTGATGAACAACACCACGCACCGGCCGGCGACCATCCAGCGCATCCGGATCGGCGCCGCGAAGGACGGCAAGATCACCGCCATCGCGCACGAGGGCTGGTCCGGCGACCTGCCGGGCGGACAGGCGGAAACAGCCGTCAACCAGACCCGGCTGCTGTACGCCGGTGCCAACCGGCTGACGACCACGCGGCTGGCCGTGCTCGACCTGCCCGAGGGCAACGCGATGCGCGCACCCGGCGAGGCGCCGGGCATGATGGCGCTGGAGATCGCCATGGACGAGATGGCCGAGAAGCTTGGCATCGATCCGCTCGAGTTCCGCGTACTCAACGACACGCAGGTCGATCCGGAAAAGCCCGAGCGCCCCTATTCGCAGCGCAAGCTCATCGAGTGCCTTCGCACCGGGGCCGAGCGCTTCGGCTGGAGCAAGCGCAATCCAACGCCGGCGCAGCTGCGCGACGGACGCTGGCTGGTGGGAATGGGCGTGGCCGCGGCCTTCCGCAACAACCTGCTGACGAAGTCCGCCGCGCGCGTGCGGCTGGACAACCGGGGCATGGTCACGGTCGAGACCGACATGACCGACATCGGCACCGGCTCCTACACCATCATTGCGCAGACCGCGGCCGAAACCATGGGCGTGCCGCTCGACAAGGTGCTGGTGCGCCTGGGCGACTCGGCCTTCCCCGCCTCGGCGGGCTCGGGCGGGCAGTGGGGCGCCAACAATTCGACCTCGGGTGTCTACGCGGCTTGCATGAAGCTGCGCGAAGCCGTGGCGCGCAAGCTGGGTCTTGCCGTGGCCGATGCGGAGTTCTCGGGCGGCATGGTGCGCGGCGGCGAGCGCGTGGTGCCGCTGGCCGAAGCGGCCGGCTCGAACGGCCTCGCCGCCGAGGATTTCATCGAGTACGGCGACCTGGACAAGAAATACCAGCAGTCCACCTTCGGCGCGCATTTCGTGGAGGTGGGCGTGGACGCCGCCACCGGCGAGATCCGCGTGCGGCGCATGCTCGCGGTGTGCGCGGCCGGCCGCATCCTGAATCCCAAGTCGGCCCGCAGCCAGGTGATCGGTGCCATGACCATGGGCGTGGGTGGTGCGCTGATGGAAGAGCTGGCACTGGACAAGCGGCACGGCTTCTTCGTCAACCACGACCTCGCGGGCTACGAGGTGCCGGTGCACGCCGACATCCCTCACCAGGAGGTGATCTTCCTCGACGAGACGGACCCGATCTCTTCGCCGATGAAGGCCAAGGGCGTGGGCGAGCTGGGCATGTGCGGCGTCGCCGCGGCGGTGGCCAACGCCGTCTACAACGCGACCGGCGTTCGCGTGCGCAACTACCCGATCACGCTCGACAAGCTGCTGGACCGCTTGCCGCCGGTGGCTTGAGGCGCGGCGCGCGCGGAGAGGCTCATTGCCCGCCGACACCCAGGATCCCGACCTGCTGCGCCGGCTGCTGCGCGCGAAGGACCGCATCGACGCCGCTTCGCATGAAGAGTGGCCCGTCGGGCGGCTGGCGCAGGTGAGCGGCGTGTCCGAGGCCCACTTCGCGCGATCGTTCAAGCAGGCCTTCGGCGTGCCGCCGCACCGCTACCTGCTGACGCGACGCATCGAGCGTGCGATGGCGCTGCTGCGCGAAACCGACCTGCCCATCACCGACATCGCCTTCGACACGGGCTGGGCCAGCCTGGGCACCTTCGGGCGCACCTTCCGCGACATCACGGGCGACAGCCCGAGCGCGGTGCGCGCGCGCGGGAGGCCGGCCCAGGAAGAAATCGGCCGCGTGCCCCTGTGCATTGCGAGCGCCGCGCGCCGGCCCCATCTCGCGACCGCAGTTTCGGAGAAGCGGCGCCTGGCGGCAAGCGATACAAACGAGGCCCCACAACAGGAGAGTTCATGAAAGAGGGCATTGAAGTCGTCGGTTTGTATGTGCGCAACCAGGACGAGGCGCTGGCGTTCTATGTGGAGAAGCTGGGCTTTCGCGTCCATACCGACGTGAAGAACGGCGACTATCGCTGGCTCACGGTGCAGCATCCGGAGCAGCCTTCGTTCCAGCTCGGGCTGTTCACGCCCGGACCGCCCGTGCTCGATGCGGCGACGGCGGAGGCGGTGCGCGCCATCGTCGCGAAGGGCGCGATGCCGCCACTGGTGCTGACCGTGGCCGATTGCCGCGCGGCCTTCGACCGCATGCGCGCGCGCGGAGTGGAGTTCACGCAGGAGCCGGTGGAACGCTTCGGCACCGTGGACGCGGGCTTTCGCGATCCGTCGGGCAACGGCTGGAAGATGATCCAGGGGCGCGGTTGAGGGGGTCCCCGGAGGTCAGGGCCGCGAAGGGTAGCGCGGCGGCACGGAATGCACCTTGGCGGACCACAGCACCTTGTCTTCCATGCCTTGGCCTTCGACGATGCAATGCACCATGAAGACGGGCTTCCGCTCGCCGGCGAATGGTGCCTGATCAAGCGGCCCTCGATAGCCGATATCGACCGTCAATTTTTCAGGGCAGGTATCGTAGAAGGCCCGGATGTCTGGAAGCTCGGGCTTGATGCGAAGCGCGGTTTTTCCGTGGAGCTCGTTGGAGAAATCTTGCGCGGCCAAATAGACCGCGTAGTTTGTGGGATAAGTTTGCCTGTAGTGAGCCATGAAGTCCTCGTCGCTCATGATCGAGTCGGCGGGTTTCGTACAGCCCTGTACAAGACCCAGGGCAACCATCATCAAGATCAGCACCCTTGAGCCCGTCCTGTTCGAAGGATCATTGAATCGGCGTGTCAAACTTTTCCCTGGTCTTGGACCTGTGATTGAAATATGCCGAGTATCTTGCCGGCATCCGGATCGATCTTGCCGGGCAGCTGGATCGCGGGGCTCGACGCTGTGCACTTCATCACGAAGCACCCTCCGGCAGCTTCGCAATCACCTTGATCTCGAAGTCGAAGCCATAGAGCCACGTCACGCCGACGCCCGTCAGGGTCGGGTGCGGCGCGTTGCCCCAATAGGCGGGCACCAGCTGCCAGATCTTCTCGAACTTGGATTCGGGATCGACGATGAAGACGGTCACGTCGATCACGTCGTCGAAGGTGCAGCCCGCGGCCGCAAGGACCGCGTTCAGGTTGCCGAATGCGAGGTGGACCTGCGCCTCCAGGTCGGGTTCGGGTGAGCCGTCCTCGCGGCTGCCGACCTGGCCCGAAACGAAGAGGAAGCCGTTCGACCGGATCGCCGGCGAATAGCGGTTCCTTTCATAGAGCGCCCGGCGCCCGGGCGGAAAAACGACGTCGCGGCTGGCCATGGTCTACCTTTCTGTGCGGGCCGAAGCCGACCCTGTGATTGCGATGAAGGGACTCTAGGGTTTCGCATCCCGCAGATAAACCGCCCAGGCCAATAATCACTGTTTGCGGTGGCCAAACAATCTTCGAGGCAGGAGCGAGAGATGGACCGTTTCGATGCGATGCAGGCGTTTGCCCGCGTGGTGGAAACGGGCAGCTTCACCAAGGCTGCCGAGACACTGGACATGAGCAAGACCAGCGTGACGCAGCTGGTGCAGCAGCTGGAAGCGCGCCTGCGCGTTCGGCTTTTGAACCGCACCACGCGCAAGGTCAACGTCACGGCCGACGGTGCGGCCTACTACGAGCGCGTGGTGCGCCTGCTGGGCGACATGGACGACGCCGAAACCAGCCTTTCGGGCGCGTCGGCGCTGCCCAGGGGGCGGCTGCGCGTGGACGTGCCCAGCCCGCTCGCGCGCTTCATCCTGGTGCCGGCCCTGCCGACATTCCATGCGCGCTACCCCGACATCCAGTTCGACATGGGCGTGAGCGATCGCGTGGTCGACCTGATCGGCGAGAACGTGGACTGCGTGGTGCGGGGCGGCGAACTCACCGACCCGTCGTTGATGGCGCGCCGCGTGGGCGACCTGCCGCTCGGGGTCTACGCGGCGCCGGCCTACCTGGCGCGGGCGGGCTCGCCTGCGCACCCGCGCGAGTTGGAGCACCCGCACCACCGGGTCGTGGGCTTCCACTGGCCGCGCGCTGGAAAAGTTACGCCCTGCATCCTGCACCGCGAGGGTGGCGAGCGCATCGAGGTGCAGGGCCGCTACGTGCTGGCGGTCGACGACGGCAATGCCTACCTCGCGGCCGGCCTCGCGGGCCTGGGCGTGCTCTGGCTGCCGCACTACATGGCGCAGGCGCAGGTGGCGCGCGGCGAACTGGTGCCGCTGTTCGAGGATTGGCGACTCGACCCGATGCCCATCCACGTTGCGTATCCGCCCAACCGGCATGTGAGCGCCAAGGTGCGTGTGTTCATCGACTGGATCGCGGCGCTGATGGCGCAGCATGCCCCGGTACGGTGATGGCGTTGAAGTGTCAATGGCGGGGGAGAAGTCCTACGGTTCGGGAACTCCGCCGGCCGGCATCCCGATGAAATCCACGAGCGGCTCGCCGTCCGGATCGCGGTAGCTCGTCTCGTCGTTCGCAGCCGCGAGGCACTGCGTCGCAATGGCCCACGCGCGCTTGACGAGTTCCCGGTCGACGGTGTCCGGCGCGGGCCCCAGCCCCCGGAAGTAGGCGATGCGCTTCGCATGCAATTCGGCCTCCGCACGGCGTGCGCGCTGCTCGAGTTCCTTCCACACCCTGAGGTAGCTCACCGGCGTGGGCAAGCGCTGTGGCGCGGGCGGAGGAATGAGCGCTGGCGTGCTGGCGGCGGTCGATTGGTTTTCGACCTTCTCTTCGGCTGTGGGCGAAGCGAACGATGCCACCGGGTCCTCGCTGCCGTCGGCGGCAAACCATCGAAAGGTATTGGACCGCTTGCCGAAGCGGCCGGTGGTTCGCACGAAGAGATAGCCTGAAGCCACGCTGCCCAGCGCATCGACCGGAATGCCGCCACGTCGAAGTGCCTCGACCAGTGCACGGCCCTGCACACTGGATGGCAGCTTGAGTGTGACGGTCGCCTCGTGAGCCGTCCGGTTCTTCATGATCCCCCTTTGCTGCGCACCGCATGGCGCGTGCGTTTGTCCCGTGACGCTTTCAGCGTGCGCGCGGGCCGGCCTGCTCCTGTCGGACGGCGCCGATGCGCGGGGTAGGTTGTTGGTGCGGGGCCGGGACCCGCCGCGGGTCAGCCGCGCCGCCAGGGCCTCCACCACAGGCGCGCAGGCTCCCATGGCGCGAGAGGCCGTGTGTCCAGGTCAAGGTTGGCGGGAGGCGCGGCGCCCCGAAGCCGTCGCACCTTGACTTCGAGGGCGTGGGCGATGCCGCGTGCATGGCGGTCCCCGCGAAGTGCGCGCCGGCGCCACTCCGCGGCTTGCGCCGCGAGGGCTTGCGGGTCAGATTCTTCCGGTTCCACCATGTCGGCATTGTTGATTGCCACCGCCGCTTTGCTGTAGGCCGACGGAGCGCGCGCATGTACGAATAGATACATCGTCGTGCACGGCGCGCTCAAGCCCGTCATTCGATGTCGACGCTTCGTCACTTGCGATATACGATGAAAGCACTGCAAAGGAGACCGAATGGCAGACACGAAATCACCCGCGAGCGGCAACGCGCATCCCATCAAGCGCGCACTGGACAAGAGCAAGGACGTACAGAAGTCGGTGGAGGAAGCGGCGGACGAACTCGCCGTCGTTCACGTCGTGCTCGACAAGGAAATCGCGCCCGACGCGCGCACCGATGAAGTGGACCGCGCCATCGAAAAGACGGAGCAAATCGAAAAGAAACTCGCCAAGTCCGCCGACGTGCTGGAGAAGGTGGCTGAAACCCTGGATGAAGTCGCCAAGAAGACTTCGTGAGGCTCCCTGCACACTCCACCGCGGCTGCCCTGCACGCCTTCGGCAAGTCGCGGGCCCAGCCTACAAGGAAGAAGATACATAAGTCTTAGAAAGATGCGACTTGCTGGTTGAGTCAACCCGGTCCTCCTTCTAGCGCTGAAAGCGCGTGCATGTCGCTCATCACCATCCTTGTCGAGGACAGCCAGACGATCCGGGACAACCTGGTCCCCGCTTTGGAGGAGCTTGCCGACGCCCACGTCGTCGCGCTGGCCGATACGGCCCAGGAGGCCATCGAGGCACTGGAGCGCCATGCGTCCTGGCAGCTTGTGATCGTCGACCTCTTTCTCAGGGAGGGGTCCGGCCTCACGATCCTGCGCGCCTGCCGCGATCGTCCCGAAGGCAAATACGTCGTCGTGCTGACCAACTACCCCACGCCCGAGATGCGCCAGCGATGCCTGGCGCTCGGCGCCGACGCGGTGTTCGACAAGTCCACCGAACTCGATGCATTCTTCGAGCACTGCCTGCGCTGCCAGAACGGTTGATCGGTCGCTCGAAAATGCCCCGCCGCAGCTTACCGGCCCAGGCCGACCGCGCTCATGAGGAAGCGAAGCAGCAGGGCAACGAGGTAGAGCGATGCCACGCTCGCGAGCCAGATGGCCCCGAGCCAGCCGAGGCGGCGCAGCCACTTGCGGCTGCCTGCGCGCTCGTCAGTGGTAGCCATCGCCATGGCGGACCTTGCCGCGGAACACCCAGTAGCTCCACGCGGTGTACATCAGGATGACCGGGATGATCAGCAGCGCGCCCACCAGCGCGAAGCCCAGGCTCTGCGCTGGCCCCGCCGCCTGCCAGATCGAGATGTCCGGCGGAATGACGTGGGGCCACAGGCTGATGCCGAGACCCGTATAGCCGAGGAAGAGCAACGCCAGCGTGAGCACGAAGGGCGACGCGTGCCCATCGCCCCGCAGTGCCAGCAGCAGCCTGTAGACCACCAGCGCCACGAGCAGCGGCACCGGCGCAAAGTACAGCAGGTTGGGCAGGCTGAACCAGCGCGTCGCGATCGCCTCGTGCGCGAGCGGCGTCCAGATGCTGATGGCGACGATGACGGCCAGCATCAGCCACGCGAGAGGCCGCGCCAGGCTGCGCATGCGCTCCTGCAGGCGGCCTTCGGTCTTCATCACCAGCCAGGTGGCGCCGAGCAGCGCATAGGCCGCCACCAGCGCGATTCCGGTGAACAGCGAGAACGGCGAGACCCAGTCGAACGAGCCGCCGGCGAAGTTGCCGTCCACCACCTTCAGGCCGTTGAGAAACGCACCCAGGGTCACGCCCTGGAAAAAGGTGGCGGTGAACGAGCCGCCGATGAACGCCGCGTCCCACCAGCGCCGCTTGCCCGGCCGCGCCTTGAAGCGGAACTCGAACGCGACGCCGCGAAACACCAGCCCCACGAGCATCAGGATGAGCGGCAGGTAGAACGCGCTGAGGATCACCGCATAGGCCAGCGGAAACGCCGCCAGCAGTCCGGCGCCGCCGAGCACGAGCCAGGTCTCGTTGCCGTCCCACACCGGCGCCACGGTGTTCATCATGACGTCGCGGTCTTCCTTGGCCGGCAGGAAAGGAAACAGGATGCCGATGCCGAGGTCGAAGCCGTCCATCACCACGTACATCATGATGCCGAACAGGATGATCACGGCCCAGATCAGCGGAAGATCAATGCCCATCGCCGGACTCCGAGGCTGCTGAAAGCGGACGCATGGGTTGCCGCGGTTCTCCCGGGCCGCCATGCAAGGGCGGATCGCCGTGGCCGCCCGTGGGGCCCTTGGCGATGAGCCGCAGCCCATAGGCCGTGCCGGCGCCGAAGACCATGAAGTACACGACGACGAACAGTGCGAGCGTGAACCCGACCTGCGAGGCCGAATGCTGCGGCGACACCGCATCGGCCGTGCGCATCAGGCCGTACACGACCCAGGGCTGGCGGCCGATCTCGGTGGTGAACCAGCCGGCCAGGATGGCCACCAGGCCCGCGGGCGAGAGCGCCACCGCCAGGCGCAGGAACGCGCGTTGCGTGAACAGCCGCTGCCCGCGGCGCAGCCACAGCCCCCAGAAGGCGAGCGCGATCATCAGCACGCCCAGGCCCACCATTGCGCGGAAGGTCCAGAACACGATGGTCGAGTTCGGCCGGTCCTCGGGCGGGAACTCCTTCAGCGCGGGAATCTGGCCGTCCCAGCTGTGCGCGAGCAGCAGGCTGCCCGCGCGCGGGATCTCGATCGCGAAGCGAGTGACCTCGGCCTTCATGTCGGGCCAGCCGAAGAGAATCAGCGGCACGCCCTCGCCTTCCGGCGTGCGCTCCCAGTGGCCTTCGATGGCTGCGAGCTTGGCGGGCTGGTGCTCCAGCGTGTTGAGGCCGTGCTGGTCGCCGATGAGCGCCTGCAGCGGCGCCGCCGCGAGCAGCATCCACAAGGCCATCGAGAGCATCGTGCGCACGCGCGTGTTGTCATGGCCGCGCAGCAGGTGCCAGGCCGCGGCGCCGCCCACCATCAACGCGGTTGCAAGGTAGGCTGCGGTGACGGTGTGCGCCAGCCGGTAGGGAAAGGATGGGTTGAAGATCACCTTGAACCAGTCGACCGGCACCACGCGGCCGTCGATGATCTCGTGGCCTTGCGGCGTCTGCATCCAGCTGTTGGAAGCGAGGATCCACGTGGCGGAAATGAGGGTACCCACCGCCACGGCCAGCGTGGAAACGAAGTGCAGGCCAGGCCCCACGCGCTCGCGCCCGAACAGCATCACGCCGAGGAATCCCGCTTCGAGGAAGAACGCGGTCAGCACCTCGTAGGCCAGCAGCGGCCCGGTCACGCCGCCGGCAAAGCGCGAGAAGTTGCTCCAGTTGGTGCCGAACTGGTAGGCCATCACCAGGCCCGACACCACGCCCATCCCGAAGGCCACCGCGAAGACCTTGATCCAGAACTGGTACAGGTCGATGTACACCTGCCGTCCGGTGCGCAGCCACAGGCCTTCGAGCACGGCCAGGTAGCTCGCGAGACCGATGGTCAGCGCCGGAAAGATGATGTGGAACGAGATCGTGAAGCCGAACTGGACGCGGGCGAGGAAGAGGGATTCCATGTCGATGTTCAGTGTCGGTCAGGTGCTGCTATTACACGGCGATGCGGCGAATGAGGGAAGTGGGCGTTTTGACCTACGGCGCCGGCGGGCCAGAATCGGGTGTCCGAACGACGCACCGATCCATCGCCGCGCAAAAGCACATGAGAGCCATCGCCCCTTTCACCGCCCTTGTCCTGGCCGCCTGCTGTGCCGTGCCGCCCCTTGCCCACGGCCAGTCCGCGCAGGGCAGCCCGCAGGCCTACGACGGCCCGCTGTTCGACACGCACCTGCACTACAACCAGGAAGCCTGGGACGGCAGCGCCGGACCCTATCCGCCCGCCGAGGCGCTCGCGCGCATGCAGCGCAACAACGTCGCGGCCATCGTGGCCAATTCGCGGCCCAACGCCGGCACGCAGACCTTGGCCGCGGCGCCCGAAACCCGCGCGGCGGGCGTCGCGGTGGTGCCCTTCGTGCGCCTGTACCGCAACCGAGACGACTACAGCAACTGGTTCCGCGACGAGAGCATCCACGAGATGGTGCTGGCCGAGCTCGCGCGCGGCACCGCGAGCGGACCTTACCGCGGCATCGGCGAGTTCCACCTGTACGAGAGCGCGAATGCCAACGGGCCGGTGGCCAGGAAGCTGATCGCACTCGCGGAGCGGCAGAAGCTCGCGGTGCTTGCGCACGTGGACGACGTGGCGATCGACCTGCTGATGGCCCACGCGCCTTCGAAGGGCAGGAACCTGCGGCTCATCTGGGCGCACACCGGCATCGGCGGCGCACCCGTCGAGCGGGTGCAGGCGCTGCTGGAGCGCTATCCGCTGCTGATGGGCGAGCTCTCGTACCGGCCGGGGCTGACCTGCGAGGGCGGCAAGCTGTGCCCCGAATGGCGCGCGCTGATCCTGAAGTATCCGGAGCGCTTCGTGATCGGCTCCGACACCTGGGTGAACCAGCGCTGGAGCGCCTACGACGAGATCATGCGCGGCTACCGCACCTGGCTTGGCGACCTGCCTCCGGACGTGGCGCGTCGCGTGGCATGGGGCAATGCGGCGGCGCTGTTCGACTTGCGCTGAGCGTTGCCCGATCGCTATGCCCGCTGCATTCAGCCCATGATCTTCTGCACGCTGGAACCCCGCAGCAATTCCGCGTCGCCGCAATTCAGCGTGCCTTCCACGAACACCAGCGTGGACGTCGCGCGCACCACGCGGCCGCGTGCTTCGAGAAACTGTCCCTCGCACGCCGCGGCGAGGAACTGCGTGTTGAGCTGGACCGTCACGCAGGCGCGGCGGCCGACCGCCTCCCAGGCGACAGCGCTGACGACGTGGTCGAAGAGGGCGCAGAGCACACCGCCGTGAACGAACCCGCCCGGGTTCAGATGGTCCGAAGTCGCAAGGATGCCGTAGGCCCATCCCTCTGCTTCCTTCCGGGTCCACAAGGGCCCCATCCGGTCTGCGAAGCCGCGCAGCGCGCGCTGTCGCCAGCCGGCCTCCTGCAGTGCGGCGATCGCGTCGCCGGGAGCGCCCGGGGGCTCGGTGCCGGTCATGACAATGCCTTTGCCTCTCGCACCAGGTCCACCGTCAGCGACTTGGTGCGCTCGCTCGTCATCTGGTCTGCCACACCGAGCGCGACCAGTGCGTGCGTCATGCGCTTCTGGGCGTCGAAGATCGGAACGGCAATCACCGTAATGCCGCTCATGTAGTTGCCACGGTCGATGGCGAATCCCTTGCGTTGCGCCGCGCGCACTTCCTTCTTCCAGGTTTCGAGCTCGGGAGGGTTCTCCCAGGCCAGGGTCTTGAAGCGGCGGGCCAGCTCCGCGTCTGACAGGTCGGCATAGGCGGAGACCAGCCGTCCCGTCGCGCTGGTGAGTGCGGGGAACCGGCTGCCCACCTCCACGTAGAGCCGAAAAGGGCCGCGCGAGCGCGCCAGCGAAAGCACCACGAGGTCCTCGACCCCGGAGACCTTGACGCCGATCGTGGTGACGTTCCACGCCTCGGAGAGCCGATCGAGCGCGGCCTGGATGCGGGCCGGAAACGGATTGTTCTCGGCCACGCTGCGTGCCAGGGAGAGCACGCCGACGTCCAGGCTGTAGCGCTTCGTTCCCGGCTCGACCTTGACCATGCCTTCATCGACGAGCACACGCAGGATGTGCAGGCACGTACTCGTCACCAGCGCGAGGCCTTCCGAAATCGACTTGAGCGTCAGCGGCTCGGGGGACCTGGCCAGCAGCTGGAGGATGGCCAGCGCGCGAGAAACCGCCGGCACGGGTCGAACGCGAGGCCCCTTGCTGGCAGGGGGAGGGAGTGGAGCGGCAGCGGGCATACGGTGGGAGGTCACGAGTTTTGCAAAGCATACGACGCTTTGCCCGGTGCACCTTTAGCAGGTATCGACGCGGCTCCGAGCGAAGTGCGCGTCCATGAATTGTCTATAGACAATTCATGGACGCTATTGACAATAAAACGCCAGACGCGCAAAGTCTCTCCATCAGCAAGAAAGACGAGAGACAGCCATGACGAACCTGACGCACTACACCTCCTATGCGGATGCGCAAGCCCACTGCAGCGCGGCGCGCCTGTGGGAGCTTTTCGACGGCGACGCGCAGGTCATGAACATTGCGCACGAGTGCATCGATCGCCATGTCGATGCGGGCGAAGCCGTCGTGCTCGTCCGGGCGGCGGGCGAGGACGAATCGATCAGCTTCCGGCAGATCTCCGAGGCCTCCTCGCGGTTCGCGCACTTTCTTGTCGAGGAGGGTGTCGAGGCGGGTGACCGCGTCGCCGTGATGCTCGAGCCTTCGCTGGCGTTCTATGTGGCGATCTTCGGCGCGATGAAGATGGGCGCCATTGCGGTCCCGATGTTCACGCTGTTCGGTCCGGACGGAATCCGCCTGCGGGTGCAGGACTGCAAGCCGCGCCTGGTCGTGACCAACACCGAGAAGTCGGAAGTCGTTCCCGCGCGCGACGACATGAAGGTGCTCGTGGCGGACGACGCATTCCTCGCGTCACTGGATCGCTTCTCGCCCAGCTTCGAGGTCCATACGCGAGCCGACGACCTCGCCATCTTTCAATACACCTCCGGGACCACGAGGGAGTTGCCCGATGCGGTCAAGCACACGCACCGCGCCATCGTGACGCTGATGCTCGCGGCGCTGTATGGCACGGGCGTGCGGCCTGGCGACCGGTTCATGTGTCCGTCGTCGCCGGCGTGGGGCCATGGCCTCTGGCATGGCACGCTGGCGCCGCTCGCCATGGGGGTCACGATCGGCGCCTATGCCGGCAAGTTCAGTGGCGAGCGGCTGTTGCAGGCCCTGGAGACGCATCGGTTCAATACCTTGTCGGCCGCGGCGACCCACTACCGGATGATGCGCAACTCGGGTGCGGCCTCGAAGCATCGCTACTTCCTCGAGAAGGTGTCCTTCACCGGCGAGCCGATCGACAGCGAGACCGCCGCGTTCATCGAGGCGACCTTCGGCCACAAGGCTTGCAGCATGTACGGCACGACCGAGATCGGCGTGTGCCTCGTGTCCTACCCCGGCGCACCGGACTTCCCCGTCAAGGCCGGCTCGCTCGGCAAGCCGATTCCCGGGCTGCGCGTCGAGGTGCAGGACGCCGAGGGCAAGCCTTGCGCGCCCGGTGCGACCGGCGAGCTCAAGCTCTGGCGCCGCGGCGAATGGGTCGCGACGAAGGACCTGGGCCGGGTCGACGAGGACGGCTACTTCTGGCACGGCGGCCGGGCCGACGACGTGATCATCTCGGCTGGCTGGACTATCGGCGCGGTCGAGGTCGAGGACGCCATCCTCAAGCACCCCGACGTCAAGGAGGCGGCGGCCATCGGCGTACCGGATGCGCTTCGCGGCCTGGTCGTCAAGGCGTTCGTCGTTTCGGATCGGCCCGCGGGAGAGAAATTCGTCGAGGAGATCCAGGACGCAGTGCGCACCCGCCTGAGCCAGCACGAATACCCGCGGCAGGTGAGCTTCGTCACGGAGCTGCCGAAGACCCCGGCCGGAAAGATCCACCGCAAGAAGCTGCGCGAGCAGGAAGCCTCCGGCGCCGTAACCAGTTCCTGACCCACCCCTTCATTCATTTCATTCAACAGGAGACGGCATGTCCACCACCACCACCGAAAGAACCTTCCCCAAGATCACCGAGAACGGCCTGGACGAACTGCGCGAGCGCATCGGCCAGAAGATCGGCGCCACCGCCGAGCCGTGGTGCTATGAAGCGACGCGCGACAACATCCGGCACTACGCGCACGGCATCGGCGACGACAACCCGCTCTGGTGCGACCCCGACTACGCGGCCAAGTCGAAATACGGCGGCATCATCGCGCTGCCGAGCTTCCTGTTCTCGACCAGCCGTATCGTCTCCGGCTATGTCGGCGGCCTGCCGGGGGTGCATGCCATGTGGTCGGGCGCGGACTGGGAGTGGCACAAGCCCGTCAACCGCAACGACACGATCCGCACCGAGGCCTATCTCAAGGACCTGGTCGAGCACCAGACCAGGTTCGCCGGCCGCGCGGTCCAGCAGACCTACCACGTCGACTTCTTCAACCAGCATGGCGACAAGGTCGCCGAGGCGGACAGCTGGTGCTTCCGCACCGAGCGGGACCATGCGCGCGAGCAGGGCAGCAAGTACAAGGAAGTGCGTGCGAAGGCGCCGCGCCGCTACACGCCCGAAGAAATCCAGGAGGCCTACAAGCTCTACGCCAAGGAGGAGGTGCGGGGCAGCACGGCGCGCTACTGGGAGGACGTGAAGGAGGGCGAGGCGCTGCCGACCATGTTCAAGGGACCGATGACCGTCACGGGCTTCATCGCGTATGCCCAGGGATGGGGTGGCCTGTACATCCGCGCGAACAAGCTGGCGTGGAAGCTGATCGACGCGCATCCCGGCGTGGGCATCACGAACCGATTCGGCATTCCCGACGTGCCCGAGCGCGTGCACTGGGAAGAGGACTTCGCACTGGAAGTCGGCGCACCCGGTGCCTACGACTACGGTCCCGAACGCACCTCGTGGCTCACGCACCACCTGACCAACTGGGCCGGCGACGACGGCTTCCTGCGCAAGGCGCACTGCAAGATCCGCCGCCACAACCCCGAGGGCGACATGCTGTTTATCAAGGGGCACGTCAAGCGCAAGTTCGTCGAGAACGGGCGCCACCTGGTGGAGATTTCGCAGGAAGCCCACAACCAGGACGACGAGCTTTCCGTGCTCGGCTCCGGCGTGGTCGAGCTGCCCACGCGCGGCTGAGCCATCGCACCCCGCACGGGGTGCCCATTGATTAGCAACCGGGATCGCCCCGGCGGCTGGCTCGTGCCAGTTCACCGCGGCGGTGCCTCTCGAGATCGGCCATGCCAAATTCGTCCAAGCGAAGTGCCCCTGGGCACGGCGCGCTAGCCGGGCTGCGCGTCATCGACCTGTCGAGGGTCCTGGCTGGACCCTTGTGCACCCAGATCCTTTCGGACCATGGCGCCGAGGTGATCAAGATCGAACCGCCCTCGGGCGACGAGACGCGCACGCTCGGCCCGCCGTTCGACGAAGAAGGCGACGCGGCCTACTTCACGGCGGTGAACCGCGGCAAGCGCGGCATGGCCATGAACCTGGCCCACCCCGAAGGCCGCGAGACGCTGCTGCATCTGCTGAAGGATGCCGACGTGCTGGTGGAGAACTTCATCCCCGGCACGATGCAGCGCTGGGGGCTGGACTTCGAGGACGAACTGAAGCCGCGCTTTCCGGGCCTGATCTACTGCGCCATATCGGGTTTCGGCGCGGACGGCCCGTTGGGCGGACTGCCGGGCTACGACGCGGTGCTGCAGGCAATGTGCGGCATCATGAGCGTCAACGGCGACCCGTCGTCGGGGCCGACGCGCATGGGCATTCCCATCGTCGATCACCTGACGGGCTACAGCGCGCTCACGGGCATCCTGCTGGCGCTGCACCACCGAGACAGGACGGGCTGCGGCCAGCGCGTGGAGGCCACGCTGTTCGACACCGCATTGAGCCTGCTGGTGCCGCACGCGGCCAACTGGATGTACTCCGACCAGGTTCCGGGCTTGCTGGGGCAGCGCGCATCCGAACATTGCCCCGTACGACAAATTCCAGTGCCAGGACGGACTGGTCTTTCTCGGCATTCTCAACGACCGCCAGTTCGCGAAGTTCTGCAGCGTGATGCAGCTGGACGAGCTGATCGACGATCCGCGCTTTGCGAGCAACGCCGCAAGGCTGCAGCACCGCGATGAACTGCGAGGCCGCATCGAACTCGTACTTTCAGCATGGCCGCGAGAGTCGGCGTGCAGCACGCTGATGCGAAGCGGCGTGCCGGTGGGACCGGTGCACACCGTGCTCGAGGCCTTCTCGCAACCGCACGCCGTGCACCGCGGCATGCAGGTGAAGCTCGACGGCTACCAGGGCATCGGAGTTCCCGTTCGCCTGTCGCAGACACCGGGCCGGCCGACCGGGCCTCCTCCGCGCTTCGGACAACACGCGCGAGAGGTCCTGGGCGAGGCCGGATTCGATGAAGGACACATCGACCACTTGCAGGAAAGCGGCGTCTGCCCGTAGGCAGCGCCGCGAGACAGGGCGCACGCCCCACACAACAATATCTGGAGACTATGTATGAAGCGCATCACTGGAATCTTGCTGGCCCTGCTGGCGTTCTCTGGCCAATCCGCATTGGCTCAGACCTATCCCACCAAGCCGATACGCATCGTCGTGCCCTACCAGGCGGGGCAGGGGACCGACGTCGCGACGCGCTACCTGGCCGAGCAGCTCGGCCGTGCGCTCGGGCAGCCGCTGGTGGTGGAGAACCGTGCGGGCGCGGGCGGCAACATCGGCGCCGCGGAAGCCGCGCGCGCCGCCCCCGATGGCTACACCCTGCTCATGGGGACCAACGGCACGCATGTGCTGAACCAGTTCCTCTATCCCTCGATGCCATTCGATCCGGTGAAAGACTTCGACCCGGTGGCATTGGTCAGCACGTTCCCCATGGTGGTCCTTGCGAACCCGAGCGCGCCGTACAAGACGCTGGCCGACCTGCTCGCCGATGCGAAGGCGCGACCCGATGCCGTCAACGTCGGGCTCCCGAGCACGACGTCGCGCCTGGTGCAGGAACTCATCCACAAGCAAAGCGGCGCGCTCATGCGGGCCGTGCCGTACAAGGGCTCCGGCACCTCGATGACCGATCTCATGGGCGGACAGGTGCTGGTGGCCATCGATACGGCCAGCGCGGCGCGGCCCTTCATCGCCAGCGGCAAGTTGAAGGCATTGGCGGTGACCTCCCTCAAGGAATCTGCGCTGCTGCCAGGCACCCAGACGGCAGCGTCCCAGGGACTGGACGCCTTCCAGGTCATTGCATGGAACGGGCTCTACGCGCCCCATGGAACCCCTGCCGCCATCGTTCAGAAACTCAATGCGGAAATTGCGAAGATCCTGGCCCTGCCCGAGGCCCGGCAGCGCCTGCTGGAACTCGGCCATGAGGCTGCTGGCGGCACGCCCGAGAGCCTGGACCGCTTCGCGCGCAGCGAGCGCGACAAGTGGGGCCCGCTGATCAAGAGTGCGGGGATGAAGCTCGAGTGAGGCTCACGGCCATCACTCCCAACGCTTCTGATCCGCGATGATGCCCAGCGGATGCCCACGGCGTGCGAGCGACTGGCGCAGGACGATGCGGCTCGCGAAGCGTTCGATGCCGATGTCGTCTTCCAGCATCTTCTCCATCAGCGCCTGGAAGTAGCCGACGCCCGGTGCCACGATCTTCAGCAGGTAGTCGTAGCCGCCGCTGACGTTGTACCACTCGACAATCTCTTCGTACTGCGAAGCGGCCTGCTCGAACTTGCGAAAGTCATGCGGCCGGTGGCTGCTGAGGGTGACCTCCGAGAACACGGTGACGTGATCCCCGAGCTTTTCCAGCGCGATGTCGGCGCCGTAGCCACGGATCAGCCCGCACTCCTGCAGCCGCTTGGTGCGAAGAAGACACGGGCTGGGGCTGAGACCGAGCGACGCCGCCAGGTCGACGTTCGAGCAGCGTCCCTCGCGCTGCAGGTGCACGAGAATCTTGAGGTCGAACCTGTCGAACGGAACTGCCGAGCTCATGGCGTCATGGTACGGGTCAAGTCCGCGGCAGGCGCCTTGCCTCGTCGAGCGACTCGTCGAGCGCCTGGATCACCATGCCTGCCTGCTCGGCCGACAGCACCAGCGGCGGACGGATCTTGAGCACGTTGTGCCCCTGGGCGCAGGCGCTGAGCAGCACGCCCTTGTCGCGCATCAGGTTGACCACGCGGCTGGTGAGGCCGCGGTCCGGGGCGCGTGTCGTGCGGTCCGAGACGAGCTCGACGCCGACGAAGAGCCCGGCGCCCCGCACATCGCCGATGGCCTCGTGCCTTGCGGCCAGGTCCGCGATGCCATCGAGCAGCAATTTGCCGACCTTGCCCGCGTGCGGCACCAGCCGGTCCCGCTCGATGGTTTCCAGCACCGCCAGCGCCGCCGCGCAGGAGACGGTGTTGCCGGCAAAGGTGTTGAAGTAGCGCGAGTGCGTGCCGAACTCGGCCAGTGCGTCGGCGGTCGCAAGAAGGCCCGCAATCGGCTGGCCGTTGCCCATCGGCTTGCCCAGCGTGACGATGTCGGGAACGAGGCCGTGGCGCTGGAAGCCCCACATGTGCTCGCCGGTGCGGCCGAAGCCCGGCTGGACCTCGTCGGCGATGAACAGGCCGCCCGCGCGCCTGATGGCCTCAGCGGCACCCTTCAGGAAGCCCGCGGGCCCGGGCAGGATGCCGTCGCTGGTGAAAAGCGAATCGACGATCAATGCGGCCGGCTTGATGCCGTGGCGCCGCAGGTCGGCAATGGCCGCCTCCACGTCGCGCGTGAAGCGCTCGCCAAGGTCGGCGCCCCCGGCGTGGTACTGCCGCGGCGCGGGCACCAGGCGAACGTGCGGACCCAGGTCGACGGTCGCGCCCAGCGATGGCGAGAACTGCGACACGGCGTCGGTGATGCCGTGATACGCAGTGTCGGTGACGATCACCCCGGTGCCGCCGGTGCGCACCTTGGCGATGCGGTAGGCCAGGTCGTTGGCCTCGCTGCCGGTGCAGGTCAGCATCAGGTGGGCAAGGTCCGTTCCCGGCACGCTGGCGAGCAGCCGTTCGGCCAGTTCGAGGATGGTGTCGTGCAGGTACCGCGTGTTGGTCGCGAGCGTCTGCACCTGGCGGCAGATGGCCTCGGTCACCGCGGGGTGGCAGTGCCCGAGCGAGGTGACGTTGTTGTAGACATCGAGGTAGCGCCGGCCTTCGGGGTCCATCAGCCAGACGCCCTCACCGCGCACGATGTGCAGCGGGTGTTCGTACATCAGCCGGTAGGCCGGGCCGAGCAGCGCATTGCGCCGCTCGATCATGGCCTCGGTGGTGGGCCCGAGGTTGGCGCGGCCCGGGATGTAGGCGTTGACCATGTTGAAGTCGGCGGTGGTTTTCATGGGGAGGTTCCGGTACGTGTGGGGGTCAGCAAGCGCTCGCGCGCTTCATGGCGGGAGAGGTCCGCCATCTGCGACAGCGCCTCCCAGGCCGCGGGGTTGTGACGCATGATGTAGGCGCGGTTCTCGGGATAGCGCAAGGCGCGCCACTCCGAGATCAACGCCGTGATGAGGTGGCGCGTTGCCATCAGGTCGGCGACGACCTCTTGCTCCGGCTCCGTCAGCGGCAGTACCGCCTGGTAGGCGCCGACGAACTGCGCCGGTCCTTCGAACGGATCGGCGCTGCCGCTCATGTGGAAGGCTGCGGCCGTTGCCACTTCGCCCACCAATGGCGCATGCAGCATGTCGCCGAAGTCGATGATGCCGGTGATGCGCGCCGGGTCGTCGGGCGCGACCAGCACGTTGTAGAGGTGATAGTCGTTGTGGATCACCTGCGCCCGCAGCGAGGCAAGGCGGGGCAGCACATGGTCGGTGAAGCGCGTCATGAACGCCTGCGCCAGCGTGCGCCGCGGTCCATCGGCCAGGCTGCCCAGCTGCGTCGTCAGGCGGTGCGCGGCCGACACGTTCCACAGCAGGTCGTGCGTGGCCGCGGGGTGCCTGAAGCCGCGCAGGGCCAGGTCCAGTTCGGCCAGGCCCCGGCCCATCGCCATGCGCTGCGCGCCGGTGCGCGGTGTCTCGCGGATCTGCACGCCCTCCAGGTAGGTGAGCATGCGCACGCTGGTCCGGGTGCCGCCCGCAAGCGCCACGGTGTCGCGCGCGCGGCCGTCCAGTGTCCGCACGATCCGCGGCACCGGCTGGTTCGGCGATGTGCGGGCGATGTGCTCGAGTGCGGCGATCTGGAAATCGACCAGCGACACCGGTTCCGACGGGTTGCCGATCTTGAACACGTAGCGCGCGCCGTCCGCGGCTTCGATCGCGCAGTTCTGGTCGCGCTCGCCGGCCAGCGGCGTCGCGCGGCCCTCGATACCGTACAGGCGGGCCACCAGCGCCTGCACCTCCGCGCACGCGAGGTCGGGCGCCGGCGTGCTCAGCGCAGCGGCCTCGTCCAACCGCCTCTCGGGCATCGCGCCCTCGGGTCCGGGGCTGAACATCAGAGCCCGAGCAGCGCAGGAAGCTGGCGCACGTCCGTCAAGCGGCTCACGCCGTATTCGGTCGACGTGGGCTCGTGGCTCCGGTCGATGAAGGCCTTGGCCATGAAGCCCAGGTCGGACGCCGTCATCAGGTCGTAGCGGAAGCTCGACGAGACATGCATCATCTGGTCGGGCCCGCAGCCGAGCCGGTCGAACATGTATTCGAAGGCTTGCATGCGCGGCTTGTACGCGCGCGCTTCCTCGGCGGTGTAGACCGCGTGGAAAGGCGCCTTGAGGTGCGCGACGCTGCGGGGGATGAGATCGGTCATCGAGTTCGACAGGATCACCAGCGGCACGTGCGGTGCGATCGCCTTCAGCACCTCGACCACGTTCGGGTGCGGCTGCCAGGTCGGCACGGCGTCATAAAGAGCGGCGGCGTCGGATGCGGTGCACTCGATGCCGTGCGCCTTGCAGGTGCGCTGGATGGCGTTCTCCACCACGTCGAAGAAGGGCTTCCATTCACCGAGCACCTCGTCGAGGCGATAGGCCTTGAAACTGTCGAGGAATGCCGGCATCCGTTCGGCCGGTACGCGGTCCTTGAACAGGACTCTGGCGGTCGGACCCATCTCGAAGTTGATGAGCGTGCCGTAGCAATCGAAGCTGATGAATCTGGGTTTGAAGATCATGGTTGGACCTGGTGCGTTGGGGTGAAAGAAGTCTAGAACTCACCCTTTTGCAGCAGGTGCCATATCGCGGCGTTTCCCAAGCAGTTTCTTTGTCAATCGGAAGGGCGCCTGGCATTTCCGATGGTTTCCTCTTCGTCCGATGTGCAGGCGAGACGGGCTTCAGGCGAGCTTGTCCTTGAGCCGGTAATACGCCCCCACCAGCGGCAGGAACCACGGCGGCCCGACATGGCCCGGGATCGCGGGCCAGTCGAAGTCTTTCCACGGGTTGAGTTCGGCGCGCCCGTCCATGACCTCGGCCATGATCGTCCCCATGAGGGTCGACATCTGGGTGCCGTGGCCGCTGTAGCCCATCGAGTAGTAGATGCCGTTGCGCTCGCCGGCGCGTGGCAGGCGGTCGCGTGTCATGTCGACCATGCCGCCCCAGCAGTAGTCGATGCGTGCGTTGCGCAGCTCCGGAAAGACCTCGTGCAGCGCGGCCTTCAGGATCGCACCGCTCTTCTCGTCGGAGTTGGGATTGGAGACGGCGAAGCGCGCGCGTCCGCCGAAGAGCAGCCGGTTGTCGGGCGTGGTGCGGAAGTAGTTGACGAGGTTCCTGGTATCGACCGCCATGCGCCGCCGCGGCAGCAGCCGGTCGAGCGTCTCCGTCGGCAGCGGCTCGGTGACGATCAGGAACGCGCCGACCGGCACGATGCGGCGGCGGATCCAACCCAGCGGCCCCGTCTGCGAGGTGCCGCTCGCGAGCAGCACCTGCCTCGCGTGGAGCCGGCCCTTCGGCGTTTCGATCTGGTGCCCGCCGCCGGGGATCGGCCGCAGGGCCGTCATCGGTGCATGTTCATGGATCTCCACGCCGCGCCGCGCGGCCGCTTCGCCCAGGCCGCGCACGAAGCGCCCCACATGCATGCCGGCGCCCTTGCGGTAGACGAGGCCGCCATGGAAGCGGTTCGATCCGACCTCGCGCGCCAGGTCGGCGCGGCTCACCATCTCGGTGTCGGGGTCGACATTGGCGGCCAGCAGTTCCTGGCTGCGCGCCAGCTTCTCGTAGTGCTCGGGCTTGGCCGCGAGCTTGATCTTGCCGACGCGTGCGAAGCTGCAGTCGATCTTCTCTTCGGTCACCAGGCGTTCGACCGTATCGACGCCGGCGTCGAAGGCCCGATAGAGCCGGTCGGCAACGTCCTTGCCGAGCTTGGCCGACATGGTGCCGTAGTCCTGCGCGAAGCCGTTGTTGCACATGCCGCCGTTGCGGCCCGAGGCTGCGTGCCCGATGGTCCCGGCTTCCAGGAGCACCACGCGTGCACCCTTCTTGGCAAGCGCCAGCGCCGCCGAGCAGCCGGTCAGGCCACCGCCGATCACCGCCACGTCGCAGGCACCCTGCACCGGGCCCGCAGCGGCACTGCGGAAGGGCTCCGAGGTGTCCAGCCAATACGAGGCCAGCTTCATAGCGGCCTTTTCGAGGTTTGCGGCATCTTCGAGCGCGTCATGGTGATGTCTCCTAGTTGAACGACTGGTTGGCCAGCGCGAACATGCGTGCCGGTCCTGCCGTCGGAATGCGGGGGCCCTTGACCATGGTGGTGGCGTCGCTGACCTGGACGAGGCCGATGCCTTCGAGCCAGCCGCCGAGCTGCGAGGTGGCCGCGGTGTCGATGCGCACGAAGACCTGGCCCAGACCTGCGAGCGCGGCTTCGACCAGGGTGCGCGCATCGGCCGCACTTTCTGCGACCACGGGGCCGATGACCTGCCCGCGGCCGAAGGGCCGTGACACGGCAAAGCCGCGCGGCTCGCCGCCGCGCACGAGCACGAGGCCGTCGCCGGCCTTGACGAGCCGCGTGAGCATCTGCGGCCGGGTCCAGCCCGTGGCGGCCAGGTCCAGGCGCGCGACCGCCTCGGCGTCCGATGGCGTCATCGCCCTGACCAGGTCGGCGGGTGGCGCCTGGTGGTGCGCGTGGGGCACGCCTTGATGCTGCTGCACGACGCCGATGCGCACGAAGCCGCGCCTCTCATACAGCGCGAGGCCTTCGGCCGTCGAGTTGAGCGTGATGGTTCGGGGGTGTGCCGCTGCAAGCAGCGCGTCCATCAGCCGGGCGCCATGACCGCGGCCCTGGGCCGCCTTGGCGACGATGATCATTCCGCACGAAGCGTGACCCTCGCCGTAGGCCCACCAGACTGCGGTCGCGATCACCTTGCCCGCGCGGTTGCAGAGCACGAAGCCCTGGCCGAGCTCGAGCGCGATGGCCCAGTCCTCGAGCCGGTAGGGCCATGCCATCTCCTGCGAAAGCCGGAGGGCGTCTTCGAGGTGCTCGGTGCCGAACGGCAGCAGCACCGCGTCATCGTCGGCGGCGTGGCCGGACGGGGTCGCCATGGCGGCTGGTGCCTGCTTCGTGGCAATGACTGGGGCCAATGTCGTGCTCCGGATTGTGCGTGTGCGATGTCTGGATATTGCGCCCGATCGATTGAACCTACAATTTATCGATCCTGCATGGCAAGTTAAGGCTCAACTAAATGATCAGCTCCGAGGACCTGCGCTTCTTCAACGTGCTGGCCCGGTCCGCGTCGCTCGCCGAAGCGGCGCGGAAGATGGACGTCACGCCGCCGGCCGTCACGCAGCGCCTGCAAGCGCTGGAAGCACGCATTGGCATCCGGCTGATCGACCGCTCCGGCCGCAGGATGGTCCTGACCGACGAAGGCGATCTGGTCGCATCGCACGGCACGATCGTGGCCGATGCGATGGAGGCGCTGACCGAGGCATTGGCCAACCGCAAGAAGGCCGTCAGCGGGCATCTGCGCATCGCAGCGCCGCATGGCTTCGGGCGGCTGCATGTCGCACCCGTGGTCGATGCGTTCGCGAAGGCGCATCCCGGCGTGACGGTCACGCTGGACCTTGCCGATCATCCCGGCGCGCACCTGCTCGAGAGCAGCGACGTCATCGTCCACATCGGACCGCCCGGTGCCCAGAACCAGATCGTGACGACGCTGGCGCCCAACCGGCGCATCCTTTGCGCCAGCCCGGACTATCTTGCCAGCGGGCCGCCGATCCAGTCGCCTGCGGACCTGCTGCGGCACCGGTGCCTGGTCGTGAGAGAGAACGACGAAGACGTCACGCTGTGGCGCTTCGCGCACGCGACGCGCGGGTCGGAAACCGTCAGGATCCGTCCCACCATGTGCAGCAACGACGGCGCGGTGGTGTGCGAGTGGGCGGTGTCGGGGCAAGGCGTGGCCATGCGCTCGGAGTGGAACGTTGCGGCCGACCTCGCGGCCGGCCGGCTCAAGCGGGTGCTTGCGAGCTGGGAAGTTCCTGCGGCCGACGTCGTCGCGATGCTGGGCACCCGCTTCGGCCGGAGTGCGCGGGCAACGGCCTTTCTGGCGATGCTGCGCCAGTCGCTTGCGCCGCCGCCATGGAGGCGAAGGAGCGCGCGATGACGCCGGGTGCCACGGCCATCCGCCGCGGCTTAGAAATCAGCGACCTTGCCCCATGACGAGCCGCTGAACCGCGCCGGCCTGTAGGGCACGGGATCGACGATCGGTTCTGCGCCGGTGGCCAGGTCTGCGATCAGGTGGCCGGCGCCAGGGCCGATGCCGAAGCCGTGCCCGGAGAAGCCCGCGGCCAGGATGAAGCCCGGCAGGCCCGGCACTTCGCCGATGCCGGGAACACCGTCGGGCGTGCTGTCGATGTAGCCGGCCCAGGCGTGCGTGATCTTGGCATCGCGCAGCTGGGGCAGCAGTTCGACCGCGCGGCGGTGGGTGTCCCGGATGCTCACGGGATCGGGCTTCGGATCGAGGATGCGCACGCGCTCCATGGGCGTGGGCGCATCGAGCCGCCAGCGCGCCAGCGTTTCATGGCCACTGCGAATGGCTTCGAGGCCGCCCGGGCGAAGGTTGCGCCAGCGCTTGGCGAACATGGGCACGAACTGCGGCGCGAAGCGCAGGAACTGCCCTGTCGGGTCCACGCGCGCACGGCCGCTGATGGCCAGTGCATAGCGTCCGTCGTTGCGGCGCGTGGCAGACACGCCCGCGCTCACCACGGCGGCGGGCAAGCGATGCTCCACCGCGGACACACTGAGAATGGATTGGCGGATCGAGGCCTGCGGAAAGCGGATGCCGAGTTGGCGGCAGAACGAGGACGCCCACGCGCCGCCCGCCATCACGACGGTCTTGGTCTTGATGACGCCGGCCTCCGTGATGACGCCGCTGACGCGTCCGGCTTCGGTCTCGATGCCGCGCGCAGCGCAGTTCTGGTGGACGCTGCCGCCGAGCTTGATGAACGCAGCGGCCACGGCCGGCGCAGCCTTGCCGGGATCGGCGGTGCCGTCGCTGGGCGAGAAGACGCCGCCCTTCCACGCGCGGCCCGTTGCCTTGCCGCGCTCGGCGGCTTCGCGGCTGCTCAGCATGTGGGTGGTCACGCCGGCGGTCTGCGCGAAATCGCGCCACGTGGCCCAACGCGAAATCTCCGCTTCGTCATTGCTGAGGTACAGCAGGCCGCAGCGTTGGAAGCCAGTGTCTTCGCCGGTCTCCGCGGCAAACTGTTCCCACAGGTCGAGGCTCTTGCTCGCCAACGGCAGTTCGCGCGCATCGCGGTTCTGCTGGCGGCACCAGCCCCAGTTGCGGCTCGACTGTTCGGCGCCGATGCTGCCCTTTTCGACCAGCGCCACCGACACGCCGCGCTTGGCCAGGTAGTAGGCGGTGAAGACGCCGATGATGCCGCCGCCGATCACGACGACGTCGGCCGAAGCCGGCAGCATGGACGAAGTTTGGATGTGGCGCAGTGGAGGGGACACGATGGATCTCGCTCGCCCGCTCAGGCCGGGACGGCCTGGCACACGTAGAACTTTGCCACGCGGTCGCTGCTCTCCCACCCGATCTGTGCGCCCTGTGGCACGAAGAGCGCATCGCCCGTGCCCACCGACAGCACGCTGCCATCCGGCGCTGCGAAGCGCACGCCGCCCGCCACGATATGCATGAACTCGTTCATGCGGTGCGCGCGAACGATCCGGTGGTAGGGGGTCGAGTCCCAGGTGCCCGCAAGGTACTGCGCAGCGTCATCGGTGAAGACCTTGTCGCTGCGGCACTCCGGCACGGGACCCAGCAGCACTTCGGCGGGCAGCGTGCCGGTGGGCTTGAAGTCGGCGTCGGCATGCAGCGCGAAGACGCCGCGCTGCGTCGGCTTGTCGCAGGCAGCCGCGCAGAACACGAATCGCACGCGGGACGCCGCCTCGATGCGAAGCGAGGTGCCGCTTCCGATCACGGCACCCGCTTGCGGACCGACCACCAGCGGGGCCGCGCCTTCGGCCGTCAGGGTCAGCTCGCCCTCGATCACCACGATGGTCTCGATGTGCGGATAGCTTGCGATGTCGAGCTCGCCGATGAAGCTGGTGCGGCCCGCGCTCATTGCGCCCGGGCCTTCCCACGCGATCTCGCGATGCCGCGCAAAGGGGTCGTCCTTGCCGAACGGCGCACGGCGGAAAGCCGTTGAAACGGGCGCGCCATCGGCGCGATGCAGTACTAGGGCCACGGTCATGATTGCTCCTGCGCGATGCGCGATGTCTTCACTGAAATCCTGTCAGGCGCTGGCGGGTGCCGAGGCATCCTGGTAGCCAAGAATGGCTTTGGTTTCCAAATATTCCTCGAACCCCTCGACCCCGTATTCACGCCCATTGCCCGAGCGCTTGTAGCCGCCAAAGGGGGCCTCGGGGTTCCACGCCGGGTAGTTGATGTGCACCTGCCCCGAGCGGATGCGCGCCGCCACCGCGCGCGCCGCACCCAGGTCCTGGCCCTGCACATGCGCGCCCAGGCCGTAGACCGTGTCGTTGGCGATCTCCACCGCCTCGTCCATGCTGTCGTAGGGAAGAATCGCCAGCACCGGCCCGAAGATCTCCTCCTGCGCGATCTGCATGCGGGAGTGCACCGCGCTGAAGATGGTCGGGCGGCAGTAGAAGCCCCGGTCCAGGCCCTCGGGCCGTCCGGGGCCGCCGCACAAAAGCTGTGCGCCTTCGGCCAGGCCCACGCCGATCATTTCCTGCACCCGGTTGAACTGCGCCCGGTTGGCCACCGGGCCGTGCGTGGTCTGCTGCGAACGCGGATCGCCCACCACGAAAGCCGATGCCGCTTCCAGTGCAAGCCGCTCCACTTCCGGCAGCCGGCTGCGCGGCACGATCATGCGCGTGGGGGCGCTGCACGACTGGCCGACATTGCGGAACGCGGTCGCCACGCCCTTGGGCACGGCCACGGAAAGGTCCGCGTCCGGCAGGATCAGGTTGGGCGACTTGCCGCCGAGCTCCTGCGCCACGCGCTTGACCGTCGGGGCGGCTGCCTGGGCCACCAGCACGCCGGCCCTTGTCGAGCCGGTGAACGAGACCATGTCCACGTCGGGATGTTCGGCCAGCGCGGCGCCGACTTCCGCGCCGCTGCCGTTCACCAGGTTGAACACCCCGGCCGGGGTGCCCGCGTCGTGCATCACGTCGGCAAAGAGCAGGGCGCTCAGGGGGGAGAGTTCGCTGGGCTTGAGGACCACGGTGCAGCCGGCGGCCAATGCGGCGCCGACCTTGGCGGTGATCTGGTAGAGCGGCCAGTTCCACGGGGTGATCAGGGCGCACACGCCGATGGCCTCGCGCACCAGGGCCATGTCGCCGCGCTGGGTGACGAAGGGGTAGCTGCGCGCGTTGTCGCGGGCCACGCGGATGTGCTCGGCCGCCGAGGGCACCTGGGTGAGGCGCGCGAAGCCGATGGCCGCGCCCATCTCCAGCGAGATGGCCTGAGCGAACAATTCGGCGCGCTCCAGGATGAGGGCGTGGATGCGGTCCAGCAGCTGGGCGCGGCTGTGGGGGGAACTCACGGACCAGGTGGCGAACGCGCGCCGTGCGGCCACGACGGCGGCGGCGACATCGCGTGCACTGCCGAGAGCGATCTCGGCGACGGGCTCCTCGGTGGAGGGGTCGATGACGGCGCTGCGCGCCTGGGTGTCGGGCAGCACCCACTCGCCGTCCACGAAGATGCGGTCCAGGCGGCCGGCGCGCCTGAGATGCTCGACGATGGAGGAGTTCATGGCGTCGGCTTTCTGGGAAATCAGGTCAGGGTTGTTCATTGCCATCCATCAAGGCGTGGCCCCGGAATGCTTGCTCGGGCCGGGGCTTCGGATGTCCAAAAGTTTAGGCGGCAGGCCACTCGCACCGATGCTGCAATGAGGGTGCTGCACGAAGCAGGCTGCGGTTGTGCGAGCCGCTACAAGCAGATCGTGCCGTGACGCATTTGCCGAACGCTTCGCGCCCGACGCGCGCAGCGGCTTCGGTGCGCGGGCGTTGACGCGGCCGCCGGCCGAGGCATAGCATCCGCCTGCACGGCTTTGCGCCCGAGGCCGTCCGTGCGGAGGGATTGCCATGAGCACCACATCTTCGACCTTCGTCGCCACCGACGGCGACGGCTATGAACGGCTGATGGGCCGCTGGAGCCGCGTCCTCGCGCTGCCCTTCCTGGACTTCGTGGGCACCGCGGACGGCGACCGCATCTTGGACGTCGGATGCGGCACGGGCCACCTGGCCTTTGCCGTGGCGCGCCGCACCGGCGCCGGCGAGATCCGCGGCGTGGACCTTGCGCCGCCCTACATCGAGCATGCCAGGCGCCACAACCAGGATGCGCGCATCGCCTTCGACGTGGGCGACGCGTGCGCGCTGCCGTACCCGGCACAGGGCTTCGACCGCGTGCTCTCGCTGCTGGTGCTGCATTTCGTGCCGGAGCCGGGCAGGGCGATCGCCGAGATGCGGCGCGTTTCGAAGCCAGGCGCGATCGTCGGCGGGGCGGTCTGGGATGTGCGGGGCGGCTGGATCTCCAACCGCATGTTCTTCGACACCGCGGCCGTGCTCGATCCCGAGGCCGCCCCGCGCCGCGCCCGCAACTACACGCGGCCCCTGACGCGGCCCGGCGAACTCGCCAAGGCCTGGCGCGAAGCCGGCTTCGAGCGCGTCGAAGAGACCACGCTCGCGATCCGCATGGAGTTCGCCTCCTTCGCCGACTACTGGGGCCCGTACGAAGGCAGGGACGGCCCCGGCGCGGAGTACGTCGCCACGCTGGACGCGGACGCGCGTGAACGGCTGAAGGATGCCGTGCAGGCGGCCTATCTCGATGGCGAAGCCGATGGTCCGCGGTCCTATGCGGCGCTGGCGTGGGCCGTCAAGGGCAGGGCGCCGGCGTAGCCGATCGCGCGGGCCGTTTCTTTATCCACAGGCTGGATTGCGCCCTGGGCACAATGGCGACCTCGGGTTGTCTCAGGAGCCAACGTGTTTTCCCATGTCTTTGTGAGCGTCGTGGATTTCGATCGCGCCTTTCGCTTCTACGGCGCCGTGATGGACAGCCTCGGTGTCGAGTTGCGCTTCTGCGAGCGAGAGAAGCCATGGGCCGGCTGGCACAGCGCAGGCGGCGCCCGCCCTCTCTTCGTCATCTGCAAGCCTTATGACGGACTGCCGCACCATCCCGGGAACGGGCAGATGGTTGCGTTCGCAGCGGCCTCGAGGGCAGCCGTCCGGGAGACGCACCGGATTGCGCTGGAGAACGGCGGCACCTGCGAGGGGCCCCCAGGGCTGCGCCCGCAGTACCACGAGAACTACTATGGGGCGTACTTTCGCGATCCGGATGGGAACAAGATTTGCGTCGTGTGTCATGTGCCGGCGGATGAGGGTGCCTGAAGCCAAGGGGACGGCAGAAAGCGGTCAGGGGCGGACGGTCAGCGCCCGTCTCCAATCCTTGAGAATCTGTCCATGTACGCCTTGAAAATCTCAATCAACGGACGGGAGCCTGTCACAGGCGGTGCGAACGACCTGTGTGTGCTCTCTGCCATCCTGTCTCTGACGGGAAAGCTGGGGCCTGAGGCAGAACCGCGTCGTGATGACGGGAGCGTCGACATTGACCTGCGTCTGGGAGGACTGACGGCACGCGCGAACGGTGCCGTGGATGAACACTTGGAGTGGCTGCGCACCAATTTGCAGGCTGGCGATGTGGTGAGCATTTGCATCGTCGAGACAAACCTTGCTGACCCAGTGATTTCTGGGCATGAGGCCGAACGCATCGCAGACGACGAACGAGCGTACTTCGAACATTGCAAGAAGGCGTATTTTGAGATGCGCGAAAAGTATGAGCCTACCGGGCCGACCGAGGAGTAAGGGCACGGTACGGCCAGACCCAGACATTCGATATGGCACCTCGCTTCTCCGTTGATTTCAACGAACTCCTTGAGCGCGATCTCATCATGCTGTCGCAAACCGATCTCCGAAAAGACATCAACGGCTTGCCCGTGCTACTCGTTGAAGGTCTACCCATTGAGGTCCAGGAAGAAAACCTCTATGACGACGGCACGCACGAAGTGCTGTTCGCGCGGGGGGTCGTCGAGGCCAACTCAACAGGCACCTGGCCCCACGTCAAGTGGTGCTGCCGATTCGACACCGACGGCTTCTCCGATATCGCAGGTAAATGATGCTTGCTGCAGGCCCGTTCGACCTGCCAGCCGGCGAGAGAATCCGGCCATGTCCAGTCTATTGAGCCGGCGATTTTCAGCACTAGCGATCACGCTGCTTCTGCCCTTCGGGTACGCTACCGCAACGCCTGCCGCGCCAGTGGTCTTCCCCGGAGCATCCTGGTCGGTAGCGCCCGAGGCTGAACCGGGCAGCACCTGCCGCCGCGACCTGGATGCCACTCGCAACTACGTACGCACACTGGACACCACCTCGCTCATGGCCGTGCAGGACGGCAGCGTGCTTTTCAGCGAGGGCCCGGTCCAGACCGTCAGCATCGTGTTCTCGGTGCGCAAGAGCGTGCTCTCGATGATGTACGGCAAGTACGTAGCCAGCGGCACCATCGACCTCGACCGCACGCTGGCCGACCTGGGCATCGACGACGTGGGCGGCTTGCTGCCGATCGAACGGCAAGCCAGGCTGCGCGACCTGCTCGCCGCGCGTTCGGGGGTCTACCACGCGGCCGCCAATGGCGGTGACGATGCGGCGGCCGCGCCCCCACGTGGATCGCATGTGCCCGGCAGCTACTTTTTGTACAACAACTGGGACTTCAACGCTGCGGGCACCATCTTCGAACGCCTGACCGGGCGAGACATCTACCAGGCGTTCGCGGACGATCTGGCCACGCCCCTGCAACTGGAAGATTTCGATCTGGCCCGCCATGCACGCAGCGGCGACGCGCGCCGCTCACAGCACTTGGCCTACCCCTTCTACCTGTCCACGCGTGACATGGCACGTCTGGGCTACTTGATGCTGCGCCAGGGCAATTGGCGCGGCCAGCAACTCGTGCCGGCCGGCTGGGTCAAGCAAATGACGCAACAGACCACGCCCGCTGCACAGATGCATCCACCGCACACGGCACGGCGCGGCTTCGGGTATGGCTATCTGTGGTGGCTGCTCGACGAGCCGCAAGACTCGCCGCTGAGCGGCGCCTATATGGCGTGGGGCGTTCATGGCCAGTACATCTTGGTCGTACCGAAGCGGGAGATGGTGATCGCGCACAAGCGGCAAGTGCCGGTCGCGGGCAACTGGAACGTCAGTTGGGTCGGTCCGACGGCGTTCCTGCGCGCAGCGCGGATGTTGGCCGCAGCACCCTGTCGGATGGGGGAGCGCTAATCTTGCTGTGCATTGGACAATGCTCGGCTCGATGACTGACCAGAATTTGACCGACCGACCGGCTCAGCCGGCCACAAGCCGTCGTTGAGGCCCGCCGTCAAAGCGAGCGGAGCAGCACCATCCACGAAAGCAGAAGGAGGTAAGTTGCAAGTCAAACGAATAGTCGCCAATTTCGAGGCGACCGACCCGAGCCGGGCCCGTACAGGTGAGCTTCGCTGCGGAAGGTGGCTCCGGCGCTCCGGTGCCGGACCTATCGATCGAAGTGGATGACTTGAATGCCGCACTCGAGGGCATAAAAGCCGCCGGCTTCTCTATCGAGTACGGCCCTACCGACGAACCTTGGGGAGTCCACCGGTTCTTCGTCCGCGATCCATTCGGGAGGCTGGTCAATATTCTCGCTCACGCATGAGCGCCGTCGGGAGCCATCGCTTCCCGGCGATACCCGAGGTCGGGCCCACATCGTGTCAACATCTCTCAGAGGCCCTTCGATGAGGGTGATCCGATCCTCTCGGCGTACCTGCCAGGTGGCGAGCGCATCGAAATGACCATGCCGCCGACCCAGCGTGCGGAATGATCTATCTCAACCTTCGCAAGCAGGCGCTCCGGTCGTTTGAGCTGCCGCAGTTTGTCGACAAGGGTTTGTGAGTAAACGCGGCATGTTCACTCGGCCACGGCGTGCGACGAGGACCACGCCAGAGTTCTCGATCGGCTCGAGCCGACCAGGTCGAACTATGGAATCTGGCGCGTGCTGGCGATTGGCCATCTTTCCTCTACAAGGCAGTTCCGATGTATGCGTTGCCGATCGTCAGGTGAGCTTGTCACTCAACTGCGGCGTGACGGTCGCCCAAAGCGGCTTTCATGAACGAAGGAGCAGGCATGGACCGGACCACACTAGACGCTCCTTATTCGCGAGGTCGAGCAGGTCCTGACGCGGGCCGATGTGGATCTCGCAGGCCTGGGTAGCCGCTGCGCCTTCACCGCGGCGACTTCAGCCATCGTTTGCTCACGCACCCCGCGGTTGCCGCGCCGGGGTTCTCTGAGAGTCGACGCCGCAGCGCGGCCGTGTGTGGGGGCACGCAACGGATCACCTGCCACGTGCTGAGTGGCGCCTTGTAGCGCTTGACGGAATAACATTCTGTGCAGCAGAATAACCCGTATTGCGCTTTCCTCGGCGGCGCCCTTGGAGAAAACCTTGAACTTCGGAACAGGAAAAGTGGCTCGTGCCAATGGCATTCGACAGCATTACCTGCATTTCCCAGGCGTTGGCCCTCGCGTGCTCATCGTGCCCGGCATCGTGAGCCCTGCAATTCTTTGGAGCCACGTGGGCAGGTGGCTCATGTCCGACCATGATTGCTTCGTGCTCGATGTTCGCGGCCGTGGGCTGTCCGAATCCGGGCCGCATCTGGACTACGGGCTGGACGCTTGCGCAGAAGACGTCGCAGCCTTCATTCGCGAAACACACATCGGGTCTGCGACATTGATCGGACATTCGATGGGTGCGCGGATTGCGCTGCGAATGTCGACGAAAGCTCCGGAACTCGTCCGCGCGCTCGTGCTTGTCGATCCACCTACCAGCGGGCCGGGGAGGAGGACCTACCCCATCCCCATCGCGCGCACGCTAGGCCTGTTGCAGGCGGCCCGCCAGGGAGAAGCGGCAGAAGCCTTGCATTCGAGCATGGCGGCTCCCTGGCCGGAGGATCTGCAACGCTTGCGCGCGGAATGGTTGTCGACTTGCGACGAGCGCGCTGTCTATGCGGCCTACGAGGACTTCCACTCTCAGGACATGTTTGCGGACCTCGCAAGGACGGAGTGCCCTGTCTCCCTGATATGCGCGGGCGAGGGCGGCGTGGTCTCCGATACAGACATCGAAGAGATGCGCCACCTGCGTCCAGATATGGAGGCGTTCCGTCTGGCAGGGGCCGGACATCAGCTGCAAGCAGAAAACTTCACTGGATTCAGCGAACTTCTGAGAGCCGCCTTGCGCCACCAATATCCATCGAACCAGGAAAAGAAATGAAACTTGATGTCGAGATGTTCGAGCTGTTCACTCGTGAGCTGGAGCTCTGCCGGGTAAAACCGGGAGAGAACATTGTGGTGCTGACGGCCGATGATGAATGGCAGGACCACGCGCAGGCATTCATGGCCGCCGCCTCGCACCTCGGGGCCACGACCTTCAACATGAATCTGCGCAGGGGCCAGCAAAACGCAGTCGGTGTGCAAGGACGGCACCCGCTGGTGGGCAATGCGCTCGCGATGTCCGCCCTGAAATCCGCGAGCATGGTCATCGATATGGTCGGCCTTCTCTTTTCGCGTGAGCAGGCGGAGATCCAGGCCGCTGGCGTGCGCATCTTGCGGGTAATGGAGCCATTCCATGTGTTGAAGCAGATGTTCCCGACTGCGGACCTGCAGCGTCGAGTCGAGTATGCGAAGGGGCTGTTGGAGTCTGCAAAGCAGCTGCGCTTCACCTCGGATGGCGGGACTGACATCGTCTACAAGCTCGGGCAATATCCGGTTATTTCAGAGTACGGATTCACCGCCGAGGCAGGGCGCTGGGACCATTTCCCGTCGGGTTTTTCTTTCACTCAAGGTGACGATGGCGGCGTGGACGGTGTTGTCGTAATGCAGCCCGGTGACATCCTTTGTGCATTCAAAAAGTACGTCGAATCGCCGGTGGCGCTGCATGTTGAGAAAGGCCACGTCGTTGAAATAACCGGGGAGGGGTTGGACGCCCAGCTCATCCGTAGCTACATCGACAGCTTCAACGACCCTCGGGCCTATGCCATCTCTCACATTGGATGGGGCCTCAATGAGAAGGCCCGCTGGTATCAATTTTCAGTGTCCCGCCAGCTGACGAGCGAGCACGTCATGAATGCGCTTTCCTTCTATGGCAACGTGCTCTTCTCGCTCGGACCGAACCTGGAGCTTGGCGGTACGAACGACACCGCGTGCCACCTCGATCTGCCCATGCGGAATTGCAACCTTTGGCTGGACGACGTGCAGATTCTGAAGAACGGCGACGTCATTCACCCGGAAATGCGAGTCGAACTCACGTCTTCTGGCGCGTGATGGGGCCAGTCTCTTGATTGCCACCGAGACTTGAACCGGCTTGCGCCGCAGACTGGCGCGCGATGCTAGGTCGCGCTCGCGGATGGCGTCGATGGAACCATGGCCGCAAAGTCAAATTTTGCGGATGCTGTTTCGAAAACGGCAGGGTCGCCACCGAGGCGCCGGGTCAAATCTGAGGCCGCCTTGAGCACGGCCAGCGACATGCCAGGTATGAAATCTGACGAAAAACGCGCGGACGGGCCAGAAATGGCCAAGGCGCCTCGCAGACTGCCCATGGGCCCGAAGACCGGCGCAGCAATTGCGCCAATGTCAGGCTCGCGCTCTCCAATGGTCACGATGAACGGCTGCTCGGGAAAGTTGGCCGGCGGAGTGAGCGCACGGTCGAAGCTGGACAGGACTCTGCCGGCAGCGCCCTTGTCCAAGGGCAGCAGGTCACCTGTCCGGATGTGATCGCGCACAGATTTGGGCGAGTCCACTCGAAACAGACACACCCGCAGATTGTCCTCCCGAGTAAAGAAGGAGGCGCCTTCGCCTGTTTCCTGAACCAACCGTCTCAGGATGGCGGGGACATGATCGTCGAGTCGCAGGGCCGCTTGATAGAGCCCCCCCCAATGCAGAAGCATCGAGCCTAGTTGATAGGTGCCGTCGTCCAGGCGAACGATGCAATGTTCGCGAATCAGCGAGGTCATGGTTCGCAGGATCGTGCTCTTGTACATCCCGGTGCGCTGCGCCAATTCACTCAGGTTGAGCGAAGTGTCGCCCGCGCGGAAAGCGTGGAGGATCGCAAAAGCTCTTTCCACCGCAGCAACGCCTCCGACCTTTTGCTCGTCTGTCTTTTCAGCTGCCATCAGTAGCTCTCCAAATATCTTCTAAGTTGTCTTCGGCTGAAGCTAAACCGATTGGCCGCCATTGCCATCTCCCACATAGCAAAAAGCCCGGGCCTTGATTCGAACCCGCCCCCAAATTCTGCTTGACATCATAGCGTGGCGCCAAACAGAATAGCGTTCCCTCAAACGATATCTCGTTCTGCTGTACGCAACGAACAAGATGGACTTTCTCGCTAGACCCATTTGTTGGAGTAACTGATGTTCACCATGAAAAAGCTGCTTGCAGCGTGTTGCGGTGTCGCACTGGCTGTACTTGCGAACTCGGTACAAGCACAGACCTTTCCCAGCAAAGCCATCACGATCGTTGCGCCGTACCCGCCGGGCGGTGCAACGGATCTCTACGCCCGTTCGGTGGCGAATGGACTTGCCGAGTTTGGGCAGCCCACAGTCGTTGACAACAGGGCCGGCGCTTCTGGATTGATCGGCGCCGAGTACGTCTCCCGGCAGCCGGCGGACGGGCACACGCTGCTCATCGGCGCGTCATCGATGTTTTCCATCCTGCCGCAGCTGTTGCCGCGCATGAAGGACGTTGCCAGCCATGTCGAGCCTGTTTCCATCCTGGGTTTCAATCCCTCCTATGTCGTCGTGCCAGCCTCGCTGCCGGTCAACACCATCCAGGAGCTCATCGCCTACCTCAAGGCAAAGCCAGGTGAGTACGCCTACGGTTCCGCCGGCAAGGGGACGTCCCAGCATGTGTTCATGGAACTGTTCAAGCAGCGTGCTGGGGTCGACCTTCTACCGGTCCAGTACAAGGGCAGCAGCCCCATGGTGGTGGACCTGATCGCTGGGCGGGTCGTGATGGCGATCGAACAGGGCCCAGCAGTGCTTTCGCAAATCAAGGCTGGCAGGCTCAAGGCCCTGGCAGTGACGACGGCCAAGCGGGCGCAGGCAATGCCAAACATTCCAACCCTCTCCGAGACGGTTCTTCCCGGCTTTGAAGCTGTCACGTGGTTCGCCCTCTATGCGCCCTCTGGCGTTCCAAAGAGCGTCATCGCGAAGATGGTTCCCCAGATTGCAAAAACCATGAACTCCGCAGAAGTTAAGGAGCGGATGCACGCAGTCGGTGTCGAGCCGACGTCCAGTTCGCCCGAGGAAGTCACAAAGCGTCAAGCCGCGGAGACGAAGACCTGGGCAGGCGTGATCTCCCAGTCGCGTATCACGCTGGACGAGTAGCTCTCTTCCTCTCGGTATGCACTCACATCCGAAACTTCCGCTCCATCAGGAGCCTCGTGCCGACTATCTCCAAAAGGTCACGGGTACGGCGATCTTCGCCAGCGACGTGGAGGTGCCCGGCATGCTGCAAGGGAAGATCTTGCGCAGCACGGTGCCGCATGCGCGCATCCGCAGCATCGACACGAGCGCTGCCTTGGCCATGCCGGGTGTGGTTGCGGTCCTGACCGGGGCCGACATGAAGAATCTGCCTGGGACCGCCAACCGGTGGGGCCTCTACCTGCGCGACCGCGAAGTGATCGCCATCGACAAGGTCCGGTACGTCGGCGATCCGGTCGCAGCGGTCGCGGCCATCGATGAAGTCACTGCCGAGGAGGCTGTGGATGCCATCGTCGTCGAGTACGACCCGTTGCCCTTCGTGACAACGGCAAGAGAAGCGATGGCGGAGGGCGCCGAACTTGTCCATCAAGACATGGACAAGTTGAAGGACTTCTACTTCCGGGGCGAAGCGAGTCCTGTGGAAGGCACGAACATCTTCCAACACTGGAAATACAGCAGTGGGGACGTCGACCAGGCCTTTGTGGCGGCAGCCCGCGTTTTCGAAGACACCTTTACCTTTCCGATGGTGTTCCATTTCGCGATGGAGCCGCATGTCAGCATCGCCGATTGGAAGCCGCATGCACTCGAGATCTGGAGCGGCGGCCAAACGCCTACCGCCATCGCGCGGGTTTGCTCGGAAACGCTCGGCGTTCCACTGGCATGCGTGCGCGTGCACTCGCCCTACATCGGTGGTGGGTTTGGAGGAAAGGCGTCGGTCAAGATCGATCCGCTTGTGGCGGCACTGTCCTGGAAGGCCCGGGCACCTGTGCGTGTTTGCCTGTCCATTGCCGAATCGATGCTGACCTGCAGACGCCTGGATGCCGAAATCACGCTCAAGACCGCGGTCGATCAAACCGGCCGGATTACGGCCAAGTCCATCAAAGCCGTACTGAACGGCGGAGCGTTTGCCGACACCGGCCCGGCGATCGCCATCAAGGCAGCCATACGCGCCATCGGCCCGTACCACATTCCCAACCTACAGCTGGAGTCATACGGGGTCTACACCAACACGGTTCCAGGCGCGGCCTTCCGATCGATCGGGGGACCTCAGGCCGTCTGGGCGACAGAGTCCCAAATGGACATCATGGCGGACGCATTGGGCGTAGACCCGATCGAGTTCCGCATGTTCAACATGGCGGACAAGGGGCAGATCATCAAACCGGATCTGCGTCCCCTGGACGTGGATATGCGCAATTCCCTGCGCAAGGCTGTGGGGGCGCTGGAGGCGCTTCCCGCGATGACGGCGCAACGGCGTCGCGGCCGAGGCGTGGCGGTCGGCGTGAGTGATCCGGGCATCATGCCTATCGGCGGGGCCACGGTGCGCCTGCGCGCGGATGGCTCGATCAACGTATCGGCAAACTCGGTCGAAATCGGGCAAGGCAATCGAGGTGTCCTGCGGATCGTTGCGCAGAAGATGCTGCGCCAGCCACTGCGCATGATTTCAGTCTCGGAGCCGGACACCCTGCTCGCGCCGTACGACTGGGGGACCGGCGCCAGCCGATCGACGGTGATCATCGGCCTGGCCGTGCAGATGGCCTGCGAAGACATCTTGCGCCAGATCGGCGAGACGGCCGCCACCGTGCTCGGGGGCTCGCCCGAGGACTACCAACTCGAAGAGGGGCGAATCGAAGGGCCGGCCGGATCGATCTCCATCCTCGAACTGCTCAGGCGCTTCAATGGCATGAGCGCTGGCGAGTTCCTTGGTGTCGGCCGGGTCAATTCGGAGACGAAGAACGGCGCGTTCAAGCTGGCCCCCCTGTTCTGGGAAACCGGCGCCGGCGCCTGCGAGATCGAGGTAGACGAGGGCACTGGCGCGATCCGACTGGTCCGCGTCGGAGGGGCCGCGGACCTGGGCTACGTCATGAATCCCAAGGCGGCCGAAGGTCAGGACGAAGGCGCCATGGTGATGGGCCTGGGTCACACACTCTTCGAGGAATACGTGTACGAGGACGGGCAGGTCGTGAACGGCACCTTGTTCGACTACCGGGTGCCGACCATGGAGGACGCGCCGTTTCATGTGGGAACCGTACTGATCGAAAGCCTTGACGGGCCAGGTCCGTTTGGCTCCCGCGGCGGTGGCGAAGGCGCCATCCTCCCCGTCGCCCCGGCCGTCGCCAATGCACTCTTCCAAGGCTGGGGGGTGCGAATCAAAGACCTGCCACTCACACCCGAGCGAGTCTGGCGAGCGCTCAAGGCGGCCAAGGCAGCCAAAGAAACCTAACGAGGACCACATGGATTTCAGGATTGACGCCACTCTCCCGGCATCGGCCGCCCAGCTCTGGGCCATCTTCTTCGATGTCCAGCGCGTTGCTGGCTTGATTCCCGGCTGCGAGAACGTGACGGAGGTCGAGCCGCTCAAGCAGTTCTCGGCGCTGATGAAACAAAAAATCGGCCCGTTCAAGCTGGAGCTTCCGACCACCATCGTACTTGGCGACTACACGCTGGATCGCCACGTCGAGCTCAGTGCCACCGGGCGCGATAAGTTCACTGGAACGACCATCGATGTCCGCATGAAGGTCAACCTCGATGAGAAGTCGGGCGACGGCGAGGTTGAGTGCACGCTGGGAATCGATGCGCAAATGCAGGTCGCCGGCCGACTCGCCTCGCTGGGTTATCCGGTCGTCAAGAAGCGCTCGGAAGAGCTCTTTGGCGAGTTCGAGAGGCGGCTGCGCAATGAACTGGCAGGCTTCTCGGAGCCCGTGTCCTCAGACGGTGCCACGCCTGTTGCTCCGATATCTCCCGCAGGCCCGGCTGCCGCCGCACCGGCGGAACGACCCATCTCGGGCGCACCGGTTGGGGCTCCAGCGCCATCGGCTTCGGTGCAAGCGGCTTCAATGTTGCATCCGCAACATGCGTACTCCTCCCAGCAGCATGCGCCGGCGTCCCGGCCTTCCCGCGGGGTTGAGCTGGTGCTGCAATGGCCGCGCGTTGGTGTCAGCGTGGCGGTTGCATGCGTGGTGGCGTATGCAGCGACGACCGCATTTGCCCAGTCACCAGGATGGTGGATCGTGGCTCCGATGCTGGGCGTTGCAGCCGGACTTGGACGGAGAGCCGACTGATGCGTCCAGCGCGCTTTGCGCTCCATCGGCCCACGAGCCTGCGCGAAGCGCTGGCGTTGAAGGCCGAGTTCGGAGATGCCGCCACTTTTCACGCCGGAGGCACCGAACTGCTGGTTGCCTTGAAGGCTCGGGTGCTGCAGTACGACCATGTCATCGACATCAAGCAGGTCGAAGAGCTGCGCGACATTCGCCTCCTCGATGACGGAACACTCAGCATTGGGTCGCTGTGCACGCATCACGTGATTGCCAATGATCCGCTCGTCCAGCAGCTGATTCCCGGCTATGCCCACCTCAGCGAGCATGTGGCGAACATCCGGGTTCGCGTCGCGGGGACCCTTGGCGGCGTCCTTTGCTTCGCGGAACCACACGCCGACGCGCCGACGATGCTGTGCGCGCTGGATGCTCGGTTTGCACTGGCCAGCACAACGGGTCGACGCGACATTTCCGCGCGCGAGTTCCACGTCGGCGAATTTGCAACGGCGCGCGAAGATGACGAGCTGCTCGTATCCATCGACGTGCCTCG
This sequence comes from Variovorax sp. OAS795, assembly GCF_040546685.1. Classification (NCBI taxonomy): domain Bacteria; kingdom Pseudomonadati; phylum Pseudomonadota; class Betaproteobacteria; order Burkholderiales; family Comamonadaceae; genus Variovorax; species Variovorax sp. OAS795. The sequence continues at coordinate 618,936 of NZ_JBEPOH010000002.1, read as the reverse complement.
ACAGCTGCCGGGCGACAGATCTGCGTATCGACCGTTTGGCCACACCGAGCGTCCCGCCGTCGGCGTGGCCGCAGTCTGGTCGCCGCAAGGGCCGCAGCGCCTGCGTCTCTGGGTCGGCGCGATCGTCGCTGTTCCTGCGCCGCTGCTGGAGGCGCAAAAAGCCGCTGAGCGCCTACCGCCCGACGCCTCTTTCGAGGATGCATGGCGAGCCCTGGAATCGGTGATCACCGCGGAGGCCGAGAAGATGGATGCGCATGACGATCTCCATGGTGGTGCCGCATACAAGAGGCATCTGATCACGGTCCTTGCTCAACGCGCCCTCGAGGAGTGCTTGAAATGAACCAATCAACTGGAACCTTTCCGCTTGTCCGAGTGGATATGTCGCTGAACGACACGGAAAGGTCTGTCGAGATCGAGCCACGAGAACTCCTCATTGACGTGTTGAGAGAGCGCTTTCGAATGACGGGCACGAAGCGCTCCTGTGATGTACAGGTCTGCGGCGCTTGCACTGTCCTGGTCGACGGAATGCCCACCTCGAGTTGCACGACGCTGTGCGCGGATGTCCACAACCGCCATGTCACGACGATCGAAGGCCTGGCGCATGAAGGACGGCTGGATCCCGTCCAACGCGCATTCATCGCCCATGGCGCACTGCAATGCGGCTTCTGTACGCCTGGAATGATCCTGGCGGTGAAGTCGATGCTCTCGTTACACGACAACCCGTCGGAAGAAACCATTCGCCATTTCCTACGCGGCAACATTTGTCGATGTACGGGATACGTAAAGATCCTCGAGGCCATCAAGGACCTCGTGCAAAACCCACTGAGCTTCGAACCGGAGACGAAATGACTCAAGCTAGACAAAAGGCCAACAAGCCACATGTGATTATTGCCGGCGCTGGCATGGGCGGCTTGACCCTTGCCATTTCACTCCTGCGAAAGGGATGCGACGTCGATATCTACGAACAATCTCCTGAACTGCGGGAAGTGGGTGCGGGACTCTGGATCTCGGCGAACGGCAGCCGCGTCATGGCGGACCTGGGTCTGAAGGAAGCGCTGCAGGCAATCAATCTTCCACCCGAGGATCGCGTCATCCGTTTCTGGAAGACAGGCGAAGAACATTCTGTCTACAACCGAGACACCAACGATTCCAAGGCAGACCACACGCTAATCCAGGTGCTGCGTGGCGAACTGCAGCGCATGCTCTACGAGGCCGTCATCAAACTCAAGCCGAATGCGGTCCATTTCGGTGCCCGCTCCTTTGGCGCCGAGACGATCGGCGATCGCGCGCGGCTGTTGTTCGATGACGAAACCTTCGCTGAAGGCGACGTGGTGGTGGGTTGCGACGGCGCTCACTCGCGCGTGCGCCAATCGCAGTTCGGCCCAGCCCCCGCACGCTACACAGGTGCGGTGGCCTGGCGTGGCCTGGCACCGATGTCCAGTCTGAAACCTCAGCACAAGCGCGCCTTGGCGTCGACTTGGGTGGGCCCGACGGCGCATGTAACTTGCTACCCGGTTCAACGCAATGGCGAGCAGTTCGTGAGCTTCTCTGCCCAGGTAGACAGCGAAGTTTGGCAGACCGAATCATGGTCCGAGCGCGGCGAACTGGCCGATGCGCTGAAGGATTTCGAAGGTTGGAACCAGGACATCCTCGACCTCTTCATCAACTCCGAGAACCTCTTCCGGTGGGGCTTGTTCGTCCGGGACCCGCTCGAACGCTGGTCGAAGGGACGCGTGACATTGGTGGGCGATGCATGCCACTCGATGACGCCCTATCTGGGCATGGGCGTGAATGTCACGATGGAGGACGCGTATGTCCTGGCTCGGTGCCTGGAAGATCAGCCAGACGACATCGAAAAGGCGCTTGAGCGGTACGACAAGGCGCGCATCGAACGCACCAATCTGACAAAGGCCAGATCGATGGAAATGCTGAAAATCTTCCACGACCCGGCTTTGGAGAGAATCGAAACCGCTCGACCCTATATCGAAAAGAACTGGGCCCCCGACGTCGTGCGCCAGCGCTACGACTGGCTGCTTGCCTACGATGCGACGACTGTGGAGGTCTGAGATGTTTGCTGCTAGTGAAACTCGCGGCCGTCCCTGGGACGGCGTCATCCCCGAGGAGGAGCAGGCCATCTATCGAAAGACCGGCTGGGGGACACCTACCGGTCTTGGCAAGCGGCCGGCTCTGCTGGTGATCGACGTGCAGTATCGCTCGATGGGTGATACACCCATGCCCATCGACGAGGCAATCACGACGCTGCCAACGAGTTGCGGTGAATATGGCTGGCGTGCCGTGCCCCACATCGCAAAACTCCTGGCGACATTCAGGGACATGGGTGCTCCCATTCTTTATCCCTATGTTGCGCCCAAAGGGCCCCAGAACCGAGGTCAATTCGAACTCAAGGTGCCTGGGGTCATGGGTATCCCGAAGCACGGATATGACTTCGTTGCCGAGGTGGCGCCAACTCAGGCAGACATCCTGATTCCCAAGTTTCAGGCCAGCGCTTTTCATGGCACCCCCCTGACCAGTCATCTGATCGGCTTGGGAGTGGATACCGTCATCGTCACTGGCTGCACAACGAGCGGCTGCGTGCGTGCGACGGTCATCGATGCGTGCGCCCTGAACTTCAGGGTGGTTGTGCCTGAGGATGCCGTGTATGACAGGTCGCAGACGTCGCATGCCGTGAATCTGTTCGACATGGCAAGCAAGTATGCCGATGTCATGCCCACGGAAAATCTGCTTCACGCTCTGCGCAGCGCTCTGAATAGAGCGTGAACAGGGCGGCGTTGCCTGCCATCGTCGCTAGGACAGGTCGTTGGATGCGCCACCGCGCATGCGAAGCTCAAGCAATTCCAGCAATGCGCGCAGGGCTGCACTGTTGTGCCGGCGCTGCGTGTACGCCGCGTAGAGCCAGATGTCACGTGGCATGAATTCCTTGAGCACCGTGACCAGGCTGCCGCGTTCTATGTACGGCTGAGCCAGTTGCACGGGCACGCATACAGCGCCGATGCCGGCGAGTGCCGCGGCAACGAGTGTGCTCGAGTCGTTTGCATCCATACGTCCGTAGATCGGAAGGTTGTATGGCACGCCGTCAACTTCGAACGGAAGGTGCGGTGCACCCGGCGCCAGCGAGTAGGTGAGCACGTCGTGCCTTCGCATGTCGTCAGGTGTTGCAGGTATGCCGCGCCGCGTCCAGTAACCGGGTGTGGCGCAAAGCGCAAGCTCCACCCGTTGGAGGCGGCGCACGATGAGGTTTTCGTCGCCGATACGGCCGAACCTCAACGCAATGTCGATGCCTTCTTCCACGAGATCGATCACGCGATTGCCGATCTGCAGGTCGATATGAACATCCGGGTAGAGAGTCAGGAACTCGCTCAGCAGGCTCGGGAAGTCGGTTTGCACGAGCCCGTGAAGCCCCGCCACGCGCAGACGGCTGCTTGGGCGCGAGCCATGCGTCTGCAATTCGCTCTGCGTCGACTCGACCATCTCCATCAACGGTGTGCTGCGAAGCTGGAGCAGCCTTCCAGCATCGGTCAATGTCACCGACCGCGTTGAGCGGTTCATGAGTCGTACGTTGAAGCGCGCCTCAAGCGTCGCGACATGCTTGCTTGCGCTGGCCTTGGAGATTCCCAGCTTGCATGCTGCGCGTGAGAAGCTGCCGACGTTGGCGACCTCCAGGAAGGTCTTCAGAAGATTAAACCCATCCATCAAGCATCCCGGCCCGCTCGGATTTGCGCAGAGGAATTTCCGCCTGTCCCATCCATCGCACCAGCAACGCCCAGGTGTGCGTCAGTACCTGGCATTCACGAGGACTTCATCGGCTTCCCAGCCACCTCCCAGCGCCATGAATACGGCGAGTTGATCCTCTGCCAACAGGGCAGCGGACGTTGCCAGGGCGGCTTCGCTGGCTGCGAGGGTGCGCTCTGCATCCAATGCTTCAAGCTGGCCGGTCTTGCCGTTGACATAGAGGGTGCGCGCCTGCCGGGCGACGATGGCACCTTGATCTCGCGCGGCCGAGAGCGCAGCATGACGTTCCAGCTCGTGTGCGTAGACATCGAGCGCCGTTTCCGCCTCGCGCAGTGCCGTCAATACGATCCCGTCGAAGCGGGCGGCGGCACCCCGGGTGGCCGCCTCGGCCTGCGCGATGCGAGCGCGGGCACCGCCGGTGCTGGGTAGCGTCCAGCTGATCAACGGGCCCAGGCTGTAGCCGAGCGTTTCCCGGTTTCCAATTCTTGCCAGGAAGCCCGCCGAACTCGCCGAGAGGCCCAGCGACACTTTTGGGTAGAGGTCGGCTGTTGCGACGCCGATGCGGGCGGTGGCGGCGGCCAGGCCGCGTTCGGCCTGGCGAACGTCGGGCCGCCGGCGCAGAAGGGCCGCGCCGTCTCCTGCCGGAAGCGGCCCCACCAAGCGCGGCGGCTCCTCGCACGCGGCCACTGCCGCGGGGAAGTCGCGAGGTGCTGCGCCGGTCAGTGTTGCCAACCGGTACAACGCACCTTGGCGCTGGGCCCGAAGCGGCGGCACCGCGGCACGCAGTTGTTCCAACTGGCCTTGCGCACGGGCAATGTCGATTTCCCCCACCTTGCCTGCTTGCTGGAGCCGCTCGGCGAGTCGGATCGCCTCTTCCTGCAGACGAACCGACGCTAGCGCTGTGCGCAAGCGATAGCCGCTTGAACATGCTTGCGCATAGGCATGCGCCACGCCGCCGGCCACGCTCACACGTACGAGGTCCAACGCCGCTTGGGCGGCGCCGGTGTCGGCTTCGGCCGCTTCGATGGCGCGGCGCAGCTGGCCGAACAGATCCAGTTGATACGACAAGGAAACACCCGCGCTGTATGTGCCGCGGCTGGGCGGTTCGTCGTCGCGCTGCAGAAGGCTCAAGCCCGACACATGCCCGAAGCCGGGACCTCCGCCGGCTGCCACCGTTGGCCTCTCATTTCCGTGCACCTCGGACGCCAGCGCCTGGACGCGTTCCAGGTTGGCCGCCGCCTGCCGCAGGTCGGTGTTGTGTTTCAGCGCCTGTGTGACCAGCGCATCCAGCTGCCGGTCGTCGTAGAGCCTCCACCAGTGTGGCGGCAGCGTCGTGTCTGCCGCGTTGCGGCCGGCAGATCGGAAGGCGCCCGCGGAAGCGGATTGCGCCAAAGACAGGGGGGCGGGGGGCACGTAGTCCGGTCCTACGGGTGGGTGGGCACAACCGGTGAGCAGTGCACTTGCCGCTGCGGCGGTGGCCAGGAGTAGGGACATGGCATTCATCCCCGGTTTTCCGAAGTTCGGGCCGTGACAGCCGAGGTCCGAGCAGTCTTGAGGATTTCAACCGTGACCGTCTGGCCGGCGACCAAACGGGTGCCGGAGGACGTCAGATCGAGCTTCACGCGCACGGGCACGCGCTGCGCAAGCCGCACCCAGTTGAAGGTGGGATTGACGCTGGGAAGCAGGTTGGTGCTGGTGCTGCGGTCACGATCAGCGATTCCGGCGGCGATGCTTTCGACGGTGCCATCGAGCGCCGGGCCACCCATGGGCGTGACCCGCACGCGGTCGCCCTGACGGATCCGAGCCAGCTTGTTTTCCTCGAAATAACCTTCGACGTAGATGGAGCCCGCGTCAATCAATGCCATCACGGGGTGGCCGGCGCTCGCATAGGCGCCCTGGCGCAGGTCGAGATTGGTCACGAGCCCAGCTGTGGGTGCGCGCACCTGAGTGCGATCCAGGTTCAACTTCGAGGTGTTCAACGCGGCCTGCGCCTGCCGCAATGCCGCTTCGGCCGCTTGAAGTGCGCCCTTGGCCTGGTCCACCTTCAGGCGCGACTGCTCGCGAACTTCCAGCGAGATCAGATCGCCCAGGTCGGCATTGCGCTTGCTCTCGCGCTGCGCCTGAGCGAGTGTGATGCGCTGGTTGGTGATTGCGATGCGCTGCGTTGCGACGGTGGCCTGGGCTTGTTCCAGCGCCAACTCGAAGCGGACCTTGTCCACCGAGAACAGCACGGCGCCAGCGGCAACGGATTGGTTGTCGTGCACCGCCACATTCGCCACCATCCCAGACACGTCGGGCGCGACTTGCACGACATTGGCCCGCACGCGTCCGTTGCGTGTCGACGGGGCAAGCTCATAGTGGTCCCATAAGCGCCAGCCCACCCAGCCGGCCGCGGCCACCATCAGCACGGTAATCAGCAGACGAACAAAGGGACGGGCAAGTCGGGAAGCCCGGATGGGCAGGGGGAGGGCGTCGGATTTCATGGGTTGAAGCGGTCCGGATTTCAGGACGAGATGGTGGTTGTGCCGGTGAGGTAAGCCAAGGCTCCGAGCACCAGGACGTACAGCGCAAGGTCAAACAGGGCGGGGTGCCAGATCCATCGGTAGGCACCGGCGATGGCCAGCAGGCGGCGCGTTGCCCAGGCACACGGCAGCGCGCAGGCTGCCAGCAGCAATAGCCAGGGCAACCGCACGCCAAGAAAGTTGACTTCGATCATGGTTGGAGCGCGGCGGGAGCGGTGGGAAAGAGGTTGCGTCGAAGGCCCACAAGTGCCGCAACGGCAGGCCGCTTGGTGCCCGCCATCAGGGCGTCGAGCAACAGCCGATCGATATGCGGCAGCAGCGACGCATGCCGCGGTGGCGCTCCTGCCCCTTGGGCGCGGAAAATGAGGGCCAATTCCCTGAAGAGTTGATTGACGGGTTCTGCCGGAAGGCGCCCCCGATGCCGCTGTAGCGCAGCGATGTCTGCACCCATGCGCAGTTCGCGCAGCGCGCGGTGTGCTGCGATCTGGACCTCTTCGGGACCGTCAGGAGCGACGCGCGGCGCCAACTGCGCAATCCTGTCGAGCATGCGTGAGCCAAAGGCGTCTCGAGCGGATGCGTCCTGCGGATGGGCGGCCAGATCGGCAAGATCGTGCCATGTGGAACGGCGTATGCGCTTGGCCGTCCAGTCGCGCCCCACGCTGCGCATGAGAGCGGTAACGCGGGCGGCGATCACCGCACCCACGAACAAGGCCAGGTTGGAACTGATGAAGCTCACCCAATCGGCGGTGGCCGTATCTTGAAGGGCGAGCGTTCCGGCGACACCGAAGAACATGCCAAGGGCCGACAAGGAACTGGCCGGTCGTGCCATGTAGCACCCGACCACCAAGAACACAGGCGCGATGCACAGCACCAGCATGCCAAAGTCATGTGCCAGCGGCATGACCCCCAGGACATAAAAAGCCGACACGGGCAAGGACCACGACAGCGCCGTGATGAACTTGTGCATGGCAGGCACCGGATCGTCCATGGTGGCGAAGAAGCTGCAAAAGACGGCAGTGCCCATGGGCATAGCCGATCCCGAGGGCCAGCCCGTCGCGATCCACAGGGCACACGATAGGCAGGTACCCAACACCGCAGTGATCGCGGACCGCAGCGCGAGCCCTCTGTCCAGGTGAAGCACCCTGCGATCCAGGGCCGCGGTGCGCCTCAACGGCCCGCGATTCCCGGCAACGCCAGCGTCGATATCGTTGCGCAACGTGGTGCAGGTATCCCAGTGCGCGACCAGGTCCTCCAGGCGGGTTGCCAGGTCAATCCGCAGCGCGCGGATCCACGGCGAAGCGGCCGGACCGTCCGCGATGGCGCGAAAGGCGGCGCGCGCTTCGTCCAATCTCGCGTTCGTCGCGCCCGGGGCCAGCCAGCGCGATTGCTGCGCGAAGGTCGAGCCGATGTCGTCCGGCACACCGCCTGTGGCGGTGCACAGCGCTTGCAGGCAATCCTCCACCGCCGACAGCACTGGGGTGAGGGCGGCCACACGGTCTTGCAGGGCGCCGATGGCGCCCCCGGTCCAGCGCAGATCGGTGTCGAAGGGCACATGTGTGGACAGCAGACGCAGTTGTGTGATGTCCAGCGCCAGCCGCTGGCGGTCCGCCGCAGTTCGAGCGTCCCTTGCTCCGGTTGGTGTCTCGCACAGCAGATCGGTGAGCCATTCCCGCGCATCGCCAAGCGCGCGATCCATTACGCCAAGCAGGGACGGACCCAGGCCTGCAGGAAGCGCGATGCTGTGGACCAGGCTGGCGCACAGGATGCCCAGCCCGATTTCAGTGACCCGTGCGACGGCCGTGTCGAACATCGCAGCGGGAGCTTCTACCAGGGGGAAGCCGATCAAGGCGGCCGAGTAGCCAGCCAGCATGAAGACGTAAGAACGCGCGCTTCGGTCCAGCAGCGAAGCATAAAGGCACAGTCCCACCCACAGGGCCACGGCCAGCGAAAGTAGTTCCGGTGACCCGGACAGCGAGGGGACGAGCACCACGGACGCTGCGCACCCGAGCAAGGTGCCCAGAAGTCGGTAGAGAGCCTTGGAGCGCACATGGCTGGCCAGAGGGTGGGCCACGATGTAGGCGGTCATCATGGCCCAGAAGGGCCGGGGGAGCCCGAAGCGGCTCGCCAGGTAAAGCGCAAGCATGGCGGCGACGAAGCTCTTGAGAGAGAAGAGCAATTCCTGCCGAGAGAAACGCGGCAGCGCGATCATGCCGCGGCCCGAGGAACGAGCAGTGGCTGGGCCGATACCATTTCATTCTTGCTGCGAATCATTTTCATGCAACGATGCTACTGACCGGCACGCAAGCCGCGAATTGCAAACTTGGACGACTGACTTCTCTATTCGGTCATCGCCAGGGGCGGCGCGACCTGGCAACAATGAAGAGACTGATATGCGAAGCGCAGAATTCGACGAGCCAAGTCTGGACTACGAACCGTCAGTGCCCGTGATGGCACTGCGCGTCGATGTGGCGGCGCGCGAGCGGGAGATCCCTGTGCACGAGCACCGGTCCGGCCAGCTCGTGATCGCACTGCGCGGTGCCGTCTCTTGTGAGGTGCCCGGTGCCCTGTGGATGGTTCCACCCCAGGCGGGCGTGTGGATTCCCGGGGGTACGCCGCACAGCAACCGCGGAACGGCGAACGCGCTGATCTTCTACCTCTTCGTTGAGCCGGGCGCGGCCCCGTTGCCGGATCGTTGCTGCACCTTGCGCATCAGCCCGATGCTCAGCGAGATGATTCAGTTCCTCGCAGGATTGCCGCCCGTCTATGAAGCAAATGGGCCGACGGATCGACTGGCGCAGGTGCTGCTCGACCAGCTGTGCACGATGCCTAGGGAGGAAATGTTCCTGCCGATGCCAGAGGACGCAAGGCTCAGAAAGATCTCGACGGCGATGATGCGCGATCCGTCCGATCGCAGGACCCAGACGAACTGGGCAAGCGAATTGGGCATGAGCGATCGAACGTTGAACAGACTGTGCACGTCGCTGACGGGCCTGAGCTTTGGCCGCTGGCGACGCCAGCTGCAGATGATCGTGGCGCTTCGCGAGCTGTCCGGTGGCGCGACCGTCCAGCAAGTCGCCTATGACCTGGGCTATGAGTCACCCTCTGCCTTCAATACGATGTTCAAGAAGGCTTTTGGAAAGCCGCCCGCTACCTACATCAACGACCGCTTTCGGGTCGGCGGATGACACGTCGATTCAGGTCAGCGCGTCGCGGACACCGACGGCCATCCCATAGACACGGTCACCTGTAGGCTCGGGCGTGGGTCACACCACCGTCCACCACCAGGGTAGCGCCCATCACGTAGTCACCTGCACGCGACGCCAAGAAGATCGCCGCGCCTGCGATGTCATCTGAAGTGCCGATGCGTTTGGCGGGTATGTGTTCGGACAGCTCCTCGCCCCGGTCGCGCGCGTTGCGGTTCATCTCGGATGGAAACGCACCAGGTGCAATGGCGCTGACCGCGATGTTGTCCTGCGCCAGGCGCAGCGCCATGCGCCGGGTCAGGTGGATCAAGCCCGCCTTGCTGGCGACGTAGGAGTAATTTTCCTGAGGGTTGAGCGCGATGCCATCCGTGGAAGCGATATTGATGATCTTCCCCACACGCTCCTGGGCCGCGGCGCGCAGCGGCTCGGACAGCGCCTTCGTCAAGAAGAAGGGTGTCTTCATATTGAGATCGACCACCTTGTCCCAGCCGCTTTCGGGGAAAGCATCGAAGTCCTCTCCCCAGGCAGCGCCGGCGTTGTTGACCAGGATGTCCAAGGTGGTCTCATGGTGCGCGTAGGCAGCGGCCAGGGCCTGGCAGCCGGCGACCGTGGAGACGTCGTACGGCAGCGAGACGCAGTGCCCGTTCTTCGACAGTTCTGAAGCTGCCAGATCGCATGCCGCAGCTTTGCGCGCGCTGATGTAGACGCGTGCGCCTTGCGCCAGGAATCCCTCGGCGATCATGCGACCGATACCCCGTGAACCACCCGTGACGAGAGCCGTGCGGCCTCGCAGAGAAAAAAGATTATGTGTCGTCATTGCGATGCTTCGGCAGTTCGGTGAGATCAGTCCACCTCGAGAAGGGCTCGCCTCACGTAGGCGGTGCCATCCAACAGCCGCCGGGCGGTTCGCGTGAAGTGCACTTCCCGGACCGTCCACTCGTCGTCGGCAGTGTGAGCCACGTTCGCAAAAATTCCGATCACACCGCTCGGATGGCCGATTCGGATGCGCGTGGGACCGGCATGACTGCCTCGCGCCTCAGCAGGAATCGTCCCTGCGATCTGTGCCGCCACGGAAAGGCAGACCGAGCCACCGCCTGGAAAAGCCTTGTGCATCGCGCCGCCATTGAGAACCATGCGCGCCACGAAGTCGATCTCCGACGACTTGACGATTCGATCGCCGCCGATGGTTCGGTAATCCTGCGCTGGGGTAATGAGGATCTGGTAGGGCGTGAGGGTTCCTGACGCTGGCAGGTTGCAACGATCAGCGGCCCAGCGCCTGACTTCCTCGGCCATCTCGTAGATATCAGAACTGAGCTGACCGGGGAGCTCCGTGCCGGTGACGCCCAGATCCGCGGCGCGGATGAAGACACACGCCGTTCCCACATCGACAATCGAGACGGGTATCTCACGGCCGAGTTTTGAAACGTAGACCGAATCACGTGCCTGCCCGGTGGGCAGCAATCTGCCTGTGGTGGCGCCGCTGGTGCCGGAGTAGTCCAACGCGACCTCAGCGCCCTTGGCGGGCACCCCATCCACTTCGGTGTCACCTTCCACGCGCGGTTCGCCGCGCGCACATTGCACCACCATGCGCAGAATCTTGCCGGTGTTGGTGTTGTGAACTCGCACGGTGGTGGCGGGCTCCTGCACGGGGATCAAACGCTCCTGCAGCGCATAGACGCCGGTGGCCGATGAAATGTTGCCGCAGACGATCTCGAAGCTCACGTTGGGCTGATCGATCCCGATCTGCACAAAGGTGTAGTCGATGTCTGCGTCGGGTCGTGACGGTGGCCCGATGATCGCGCATTTGCTTGTGAGGATGTCGGCGCCTCCAAGCCCGTCGATCTGGCGCACGTCCGGGCTGCCGAACAGCGCCAGAAGGAATCGCTGCAGCGCTTGCGGATCGGACGGCACGTCACGCTGTGCGAGAAACACAGCCTTGCTTGTGCCGCCGCGCATCAAGGTGACTGGAACGCTTATTTGTTCTTTCATTCATTCAGTATGCGCGTGCGCATGGCCCCCGTCCTTGCAGTTTGGCTGCTTTCGCTTTAGCAGAACTACACGCTTGGAACACTCTAGAAAAGCTAAAGAGTTCGCAGCACAAATCCAATGACCGGACGGCCCCGGGTCACCACACTTCCTGTTGCCGTGGCCATCGCCACCGGAACAGGAGACACCTTTGAAGATCATCAAGCGCACGGATTCCCACATCCGTGAAAACTCTCGTGGCATGGTGCTTGTGGCCACACAGGCAGGCGGGAAGCCTGCCCAGTTTCCGCCGATCGAGTTCGTTCACAACGACCAGCCGATCGAGGAAGTCGAGATCGGGCCGATCGGGTCCCTCTACAGCTTCACTGTGGTCCATCCCGGCAAGGACAAGCCCGCCTACGGGCTGGCGATGGTCGACTTCGAGTCGGGGGTTCGCGCCTTCGGTCGGCTCTTGTTCGATGGAAGCCCCCCCGCGATCGAAAGCCGCGTGCGGGTGGTGCCTTTCGCATTGCCGGACGGCACACCCGACTACGCCTTCCAGGAGTAATGAAATGAAGCAACCAATGATCACCGGCGTGGGAATTACCGACTTTGGCCGCTTTCCGGAGTTCACCGAAGAGGCCATGGTCCAATCGGCCATTCTTGACGCCCTGGAAGATGCCGGCACGCGGCTTTCCGAGGTACAGGCGTTCTACTGCGGCAACGCACTCGGGGCGATGTTGCCGGGGCAGCGGGCACTGCGTGAACTGCATGCGGACGGGGGCGCGGTCTACAACGTGGACAACGCATGCTCCAGCGGCGCGACCGCACTGAATCTCGCATTGCAGGCGCTCAAGGTCGGCCAGTACGACACCGTCCTGGTGTTCGGGATGGACCATCTGAGCGGACTCGGAGGCGGGCCATTGCAACTGAGCCAACAAGACTGGAACAACAGGCGGGGGATGATCATGCCCGCCTTGTACGCCATGCGCGCTCGGCGATACATGCACGACCACGGGCTCACGCCCGAGACGCTTGCAGATATCTCCGTGAAGAACCGAAAGCACGGTGTTCTCAATCCCATCGCCAAGTTTGCAAAGCTGGCGACCTGCGAGGAGATTCTTGCGTCCCGGCCGGTGGCTGAGCCGCTCACACTGCTGCAGTGCTGTCCCGCCGTGGTGGATGGCGCAGCCGCCCTCGTCCTCAGCACCAAACCTTCCGGAGGCGTCGCAAAGCCGGTTCAGGTCCTGGCGTCCGTGGTGCAGTCCGGGTTGTTCGAAACCACACCGGTCGATATGACGGAGGCCGAGATCACGGGGCGTGCCGCCAGGCTGGCCTATGAGCAGGCCGGTGTGGGACCCCAGGATCTCAGCCTGCTGGAAGTGCACGACGCGTTCACCATCTCCGAATTGCTCTACTACGAAGCGCTGGGACTTTGCGATCGCGGCGACGCGGCAGCGTTGCTGCACAGCGGCGCGACGGCTTTGGGCGGGCGGGTGCCTGTCAACCCGAGTGGCGGCCTTCTCGCAAAGGGACATCCGCCCGGCGCGACCGGCGTCGCACAGATCGTGGAGGTCTGCGAGCAGTTGCAAGGCCGCGCGGGAGCCCGGCAAGTGCAGGGGGCGCGCATCGGCCTCACGCAGGTGACTGGGGGCGGTATCTGGGGCGTGGATCACGCCGCCTGCGCCATCCATATTCTTTCGCTTTGATCGGGCCGACATGAACCAGACAAATCCAACCGCGCCTGCCTCGCTGCAAGGCCTCGTCGCCGTCGTGACCGGAGGTGCGAAGGGCATCGGCCTTGGCATCGCCCGCGAGCTGGCGCAGGCCGGCTGCCGTATCGCGCTGTGGGACTTCGACGAAGAAGCCCTGCAAGCAACCCAGCGCAGCCTTGCGACCGAGGGGGCCGACGTGAAGACCTTCAAGGTTGACGTGAGTTCGGTGGAGCAGGTGGAGTCGACAGTGGCCCAACTGCTCGCATCCCATGCGCGCATCGACATCCTGGTCAACAACGCCGGCATTGGTGGAGACAAGCTTGTTTCCAAGATGGATCTGGCGTTCTGGAGCCGGGTGATCGAGGTCAACCTCCATTCGCAGTTCATTTGCTCCAAGGCGGTCTTGACCCAGATGGCGGAAAACCGGTTCGGACGCATCATCAATATCGGTTCTCGTGCCTGGCTGGGCAATCGCGGCCAGGCGGCCTATTCCGCTTCCAAAGGCGCGGTGGTGAGCCTCACCCGCTCGCTGGCGCTGGAGTACGCGCGAAAGGGCATCACCGTGAATGCCATTGCTCCGGGCATCGTCGAGACCCCACTGTTCGAAACGCTCACCGAGGAGGTCAGGCAGGGTCTTCACAAGACCGTGCCGATGGAGCGTATCGGGCAGCCAGAAGACATCGGTCGCGCCGTTCGCTTTTTCGCGGAACCCGGCTCCAGCTACGTCACCGGCCAACTTCTCTACGTCTGTGGTGGCCGCAGTCTGAGTAGCCCGTCTGTCTAAGACCAGGCAACAACGGGAGAGCAGTGGTGAAACGCAGGACATTTATTCACTCTTTTGCGGCACTCGGTACGTTGTCGACCGCCCCAGCGATCGCGCAGGAGTACCCGTCTCGACAACTCCGATTGCTCGTTCCCTACACCGCTGGGGGAGGCACTGATCTCGCGGCACGCGTCGTGATGAAGAAGCTGAGTGAGCAGTTGGGCCAGCCGATCGTCGTCGAGAACAAGCCAGGAGCCGGGGCCGCACTGGCATATGCCGAACTTGTGCGCAGCAAGCCCGACGGATACACGTTGACGACAGGCTCCGGCATTACGTCGCTACTGAATCTCCTGAACAGCAAACTGCCATTCGATGCCGCCACGGACCTGGTGCAGGTAGCTCCGTTGTCGAGCGTGCCGATTGTTTTGATTGCGGGCAACAAGGTTCCTGCCCAAACCGTGGCCGAACTGATCCTCTATCTCAAGCAGAACCCGGGTATGAGTTATGGAACTCCTGGTCCCGCGACTCCGCATCATCTCGCCGGAGTGCTGCTCGCTTCTCTGGCTGGGCTGCAATTGACCCACATCGGCTATCGCGGCACTGCTCCCGCCGTTCAAGATGTCATCGGCGGGCACCTACCGCTTGCGATCGTCGGGCTGTCGACTGCAATTCAATTTGCCCGAAGCGGACAGTTGAAGGTTTTGGGCATTGGCAGCGCAAGGCGCTCCGAACTGGCACCTGAGATCCCGACGCTGGCAGAAGGCGGAGTGAAAGGGTACGACGCGAGCTACTGGTATGACGTTTGCGTGGCGAAGGGTGTTTCGAAGGGCGTCGTGCGACGCCTGCATGCCGAGGTCACCCAGGCCGTGCAGGACCCTGAGGTCCGGGCGACGCTCACGGCGGCGGGGCTCGAACCTATGGCGGTCACACAGGACCAGTACCAACGAATGTTGCAAGCTGAACGGGCCAAATGGGAGCCGATCATCCGCGCCAACAATATCCAGATGGGCTCGTAAATGCTGGCGAATTCTCTCGAGGGCTTGAAGGTTATCGACTTCACCCAGGTGATGGCTGGGCCGACCTGCACATTGTGCATGGCCGACCTCGGCGCCGACGTAGTGAAGGTCGAGGCACCCACCGGCGATCTCTCGCGGGCGCTCTCGCCCTGGGTCCATGGCGAGGGCGTTCCCTTTCTTGCGCTCAATCGAAACAAGCGCAGCATCGTGCTGGATCTCAAGCAGCCGGTGCACCGGCAGGTGGCGTTGCGTCTGATCGCCGAAGCGGATGTCGTGGTGGAGAGCTTTCGGCCGGGCGTGATGGCCCGGTTCGGATTGGACTATGCGACGGTGTCTGCTGACAACCCACGGCTGATCTACTGCTCGGTCTCGGCGTATGGCCAATGCGGGGCTGGCAAAGACCTGCCGGGGGTAGATGGCGTACTGCAAGCCGTGAGCGGCCTCATGAGCGTCACCGGCCAGCCTGATGGAGAGCCGTGCAAGGTGCCGGTGCCTGTGGTCGATCTGGTCACGGGGTCGTTCGCGACCATCTCCATCCTGGCTGCGCTCGCGGATCGCCAACGCACGGGGTTGGGCCAGCATGTGGAAGCAAGCATGTTCGCCAGCGCCATCGCGCTGCAGCATGTGGCTTTCGCATCCTATTTCGCGGACGGCCATGTGCCCGTCCCGCAAGGAAACGCAGCGCCGTATTCGACGCCAAACGAGGCCTTGCGTTGCGCCGACGGGTGGATCATGGTGGCGGCCTATCACCCTGCGCGATGGCAGGCCTTGTGTACTGCGATCGGCGCGCCCGAGCTTGCATCGGACCCACGTTTCGCTGACAACAAGAGTCGGCTGCAGCACCGCGAGGCCCTGTTGCGCCTGCTCGAAGCACGCATGCTTGCGCATCCCCGTGGCTTCTGGCTCGAGCAGTTCGCGGCCGTGGACATCATCTGCGGGCCGATCAACGACTATGCCGAGGTCGCGCAGTCCGTGCCCTTCGTCGAAGCGGCACTCACAGAGACCTTGCTGCACCCGGTCGCAGGAGCGTTGACGATGCCACGCAGCGTCATTGGTGCGGTTGGCGAGCGGCCTCGGGCGCGACGGGCCGCTCCAACGCTCGGACAGCACACGCGCGAGGTGCTCGTCGACCTGGGCATGCCGCCAGCAAACATCGAAGCGGTCATCGCCGCCGACTCTCCCACGAACTGAGACAAATCATGCCCATCGTCAAAACAGTCCAGGATGGCGTCGCCATCGTCACCCTGAATCGGCCCGAAGCCATGAATTCCATCGACCCGGAATCCAACGAGCAGCTGCTCGCGATCTGGGACCAGGTGTCGAGCGACGAGGAGATCCGCGTAGTCGTCCTGACCGGCGCGGGCGAGCGCGCGTTTTGCACAGGTGCAGACCTCAAGAAAACGATGCCGCCCGCCGACAGCGCAGCCCGCCAGGTCTTTCGCGCCGGCACCCGACATTCCAATTTCGGCACGCTGCAGACCGACAAGCCTGTCATTGCCGCGATCAATGGCTATGCCCTTGGGGGTGGATTGGAACTGGCTTTGCTTGCGGACATCCGCATCTGTTCCGAAAACGCGCAGTTCGGCTTGCCGGAAGTGCGCGTTGGCAGCATTCCAGGCGCCGGGGGCACGCAACGCCTGATCCGCGCGGTGGGCCAGTCGGACGCGATGTGGATGCTGCTGACGGGCGACCGCATCGATGCCAACGAGGCGTTGCGGATCGGATTGGTCAGCAAGGTCGTTCCCCTTTCCGCGCTGCAGCAAACCGCGATCAATTTGGCACGCGCAATGGCTGCCAATGCCCCATTGGCGATGACCGCGGCCAAGCGTCTGGCGATGACCGGACGCGAGCTGCCACTGGCGGGTGGACTGGAACTGGAGCGCCAGGCCTTTGGCGTGCTCAGGGACAGCGAGGACCGACTGGAGGGGCGCCGTGCGTTCGCCGACAAGCGCGCCCCGGTCTTCCGCGGCCGCTGACTTTGCCTCGCACAGAGGCTCGAGCGTGGGGGGGCGCTGCGCTTTCGCATCCCAAAGTGGTCTCGTGCCGAGCCGCAGCAACCGACTTGACCTCACTGAATTTCCCTGGAGCAGTTTTTGAAGAATCCGAGTACCGCCTGGCTCTACAGCCTCGCACTCATCGTTGCCGCGTCCTTCGACACGCCTTCGGCCATCGCGCAGTCGGCCAGACGACCACCCTCAAGGATTCTTGTGGGCTTCTCGCCTGGCGGGACGCTCGACGTCGTCACACGGGCGCTCGCGGATCAGCTGCACGAGCCGCTCCATCGCACAGTCATGGTGGAGAACAGGCCCGGCGCCGGCGGAAAGATCGCGATCGATGCGCTGCGCGCCGCCCCTGCCGACGGAAGCGTAGCCATGCTGTGTCCTGACTTCCTGCAATCGATCTATCCATTCGTCTTCAACAAGCTCAACTACGCTGCGCAGCGGGATATCTTGCCGGCATCAACGGTGGTCGAGTTTCCGATGGCGCTGGCTGTACCCGCATCCTCGCCCGTCAAGAGCTTTGCCGAATATGCCCAATGGGTGCGCGTCCATCCTGAGCATGCCAACTTCGGCCATGCCGCATCGGGTGGCCCGACCCACTTCCTGGGATTGCAGATCGCCAAAGTCATCGGTACCCCCCTGCAGGACGTCCCGTTCCAGGGCGCTGCCCCGATGATCGTGAACCTTGTCGGCGCCAGTGTCGCAGCGGGAACTTCAACTGTCGGAGACTTTGCACAGCACCATAACGCCGGCAAGCTTCGCGTGCTGGCAGTCACCTCTGCGCAACGCTCACCCCTTCTGCCTGACGTTCCTACGTTCGGCGAGCTCGGCCGAAAGGAGCTCACCGCGGTGGGCGTATTGGCCCTATGCCTGCCTCCTGGGACGCCCGCAGTCGTCGTCTCCGAATGGAGCGCTGCGATCCGAAAAGCAGTTGCAACCGAGCAGTTCGCGCGCAAGATCCGCACGCTCGGCTTTGTGGAGACGGGAAGCTCGCCGGCTGAGGCTCGAGCCAGGTTCGGCGAAATGCGTGCCTTCTGGGAGCCGGTGGTCAAAGCTTCGGGATTCAAAGCGGACTAGGGCCGTGGCGGCTTGTGGTCGCACCCCGGCTGGACAGCAACTCCACTGAGGATTGCGGCGTCGACGGCGAGGGGCAAGCGGCGCCGCAGTGCGTTCATCGGCCGCAGGATCAGCCAGGGCCGTCGCTCGCGGCCGCGAGCAGCGGCACCAGGATATCGCTGATCGGCGTCGGGACACCCCGAGCGCGGCCGCGGCGCGCGACAACACCGTTGCGGATATCCCATTCGAGCGGCCGCCCGGCTTCGCGATCCGTGAGGATGGAGGTGCCCATGTCTGCGGGAGATGACTGGAACTTGTCGAGAATCTCCTGCGGCACCTCGTCGTCGAGTTCTGCACCCTCGGCGCGAGCCACGGCCAGGCATTCCCGCAGATAGGCAAGTGCGAGCGCGGCGATGTCGGGCCGGCCGAACATTCCCGAGCGGCGTTGCGTGAGCACCATGAATCCGGCCACCGCGTTCTGCAGCAGCTTGCGCCAGGCCAACGCGTGGAAGCTTGCGGCCAGCTCGACGCGGCAGCGTGTGCCTTGCAGCGCCTCGGCCGCCACGCGGGCGGGCGGCGTGTCTGGCAAGCTCAGGCGCATGTCTGCGCGCAGGCGCACCGAGCCGTCGGATTGCGCTTGCACAGGGAACCACACGACCGCGGGAACGATCTGCGCGGGCCGGGCATGCAGGGCAATCCCCTCCAACTGCTCGACGCCGTTCTGCAAAACGCACACGACGGTGTTCGGCCCACTCAACGCGGTGAGCCATTCTGCCGCCGCCTCGATCTGTGTCGCCTTGACCGCCAGAAAGACGAGGTCGACGGTACGCCCCAGTTGTTCGGGATCCACTTGGACCGGACCGGGCACGGTGATGACGCGATCGCCATCCTGAAGCGTCAGGCACTCCCGGGGTGTGCGGCCGCACAGCAACGGTGTGCGACCAGC